>NZ_JASWIM010000037.1:0-57061 GCF_030291335.1 Arenibacter flavimaris | reverse complement strand
TTGCGTCTGATTATTGGTCTTCCAAACGACATTGCTTTTCATACCATTAAGATAAGAAAATCGATACTTTTTTTAAAATCATAAACAAAAAAAAGAGACTGCCTTTTTAGACAGCCTCTTTTTAATTGTGCTATCCCCTACTTATTGAACCTTCTTAAAAGAATTTCCTTGGTTTCTCCATTTGGAAAGGTCAACGTTCCTTTAGCGTCACAAGTGCCGTCCCCAAAATCGAGGCTAATAGCAGTATCGTTTTTAGCAATTTCCATTACCCCGCTAACAATAAACCTACAGGACAATTCCCTTCTAAGCAAGCTTTTGGTTTCCCTGGAATATACAACGCCCGTCTTATTGGTATAGCTGCCCTTCCCGGAAATAAGAAAAACATTATCGGTCCAAATCCCGGAACCATAACCCGCTACCCATTCCCAGCTTCTATTTCCTGTAAAACTGGCAACACTTCCATCCGGCCATACCCCGTTATAACTGGCTACTACATCGGACTGGGGGTTACCATTACCATTGAAACGTTTCCTCACCAAGGTTGCTCCCCCTGTCACAGCCACTCCGTTAAAAGTGAAATCCTCCAAAGAAAGAACAATGGTCTTGGTTGCCACATCCAGATCCTTGGCATAACTTAAATGGATTATTCCACTTAATAGATTGCCATTGGCCAGCTCGCAACCCTCTCCAAAATCTATGGCTGCTTCCTTGGTCTCATTGGTAACCACTGTTGTTATAGTGACGCATTCCGGCAAATAATTGGAAAGAAAGAACGATTTTGAGGTAGCCCTGATCTCCTCGGTGGCATACACATCCTCAACTATGCTGGCTATTTCCTCCGAAATTAAATCGGCCTCATCGCTAGCGACAAGTTCCGCCACCTCAAAAGCCGTATCCTCTTCCTGATTGTTGGACTCTTCATTGTTACAGGAACCCATTACCAAAAAGACCAATAGCAGCCATCCTGTTACGTTCAATTTTTTGAGACTTTTTTTCATCTGTTTTGATTTTAATGTTTGCAATAAGTAAAATTTCAATTCCATCGCCGGCCAGCGCTCAGATCTGTCATTACAATGAGGCAATAACATTTCTTTAACGTTTTATATTAGGACGAACTATTTTAAAAAAAGTTTAATCCACACTTCAAAAAACATTGGGATGGCTCTAGGTTTCTAAAAAAAAGTCTATCTTTGCCCCCTGATTGAAAATCAATCATGTACATAAAAATCATTAAAATAATATTGGAATGTATTTAACTAAGGAAGTAAAGGCCGAGATTTTTAAGAAACACGGCGGGGAAGAAAAAAACACAGGTTCCGCTGAAGGGCAGATTGCCTTGTTCACCCACAGAATCAACCACTTGACCGAGCATTTGAAAAAGAACCGTAAGGATTTTAACACCGAACGCTCATTGGTAAAACTGGTAGGAAAGAGAAGATCTCTTTTAGATTACTTGATTAAGAAGGATATCATTAGATATCGTGCCATAATTAAAGAATTAGGAATTAGAAAATAAGTTACCAAAAGGGGAAAGTTTTACTTTCCCCTTTTTTACAATATCAATATTATTGATTTCAATACTATTGTAAAGTCCCATAGGCATACCTTAGGGCACAAACAAAAAGCTTGCACATAGTTTTTCATTGGTCAACAACACACAACTACAACACAACAACACGTCTATAACAGACGAAAGACCATTGTTTAACAAACCTGTAATGAGACAGGTTTTAATTCGTATTTATGATACCAAAAGTATTTAAAGAGGTCATTGACCTTGGGGACGGTAGGGAAATTTCTATCGAAACCGGAAAATTGGCAAAACAGGCCCATGGTTCTGTTGTTGTTCAGTCAGGAAAATGTATGTTGTTATGTACAGTAGTTTCCAATTACAAACAAAGTGATGTGGATTTTCTTCCACTAACGGTAGATTACCGTGAAAAATTTGCAGCTTCGGGACGTTACCCAGGAGGTTTCTTCAAAAGGGAAGCAAGACCGAGTGACGGAGAAGTATTGACAATGAGATTGGTGGATCGCGTTTTACGCCCACTTTTTCCTAAGGATTACCATGCTGAAACCCAGGTGATGATCCAATTAATGTCCCATGATGAGGATGTTATGCCCGATGCTATGGCAGGATTGGCCGCTTCTGCAGCCATTCAACTTTCAGATTTCCCATTTGAATGTGCTATTTCCGAGGTGCGTGTAGGTCGTATTGATGGTGAATTCATAATCAATCCAACCAGAGCCCAATTATTGGTATCCGATATCGATATGGTTATTGGAGCTTCAGCAGATTCTGTGATGATGGTTGAAGGTGAAATGAAAGAAATTTCCGAAGAGGAAATGGTAGAAGCCATTAAATTTGCCCATGATGCCATTAAGGTACAATGTGCCGCCCAAATTAGGCTGGCAGAAGCATTTGGCAAAAAAGAAGTACGTGAGTACGAGTCGGAAAGGGAAGATGAGGAATTGGCCAAGAAAATCCACGACATGGCGTATGACAAAGTATATGCCATTGCAAAAGCCGGTTCGGCAAAACACGAAAGAAGTGCTGCCTTCGACGCCATAAAAGAAGAGATTAAAGCTACTTTTTCCGAAGAAGAATTGGCAGATTTCGGGGATTTGGTTTCCAGATACTACTACAAGGCCGAAAAAGCCGCGGTTAGGGACCTTACCTTGAACGAAGGACTTCGTTTGGACGGTAGAAAAACAGATGAGATTAGACCCATTTGGTGTGAAGTGGATTATTTACCTTCCACACATGGTTCCGCTATTTTTACACGTGGAGAAACCCAAGCTTTGGCTACGGTTACTTTGGGAACTTCAAGGGAAGCCAACCAAATAGATATGCCTTCTTTTGAAGGAGAGGAAACTTTCTACCTGCATTACAACTTCCCACCTTTTTCAACAGGGGAAGCCAGACCTATTAGAGGTACTTCCCGTAGGGAGGTAGGACATGGTAACTTGGCCCAACGTGCCCTAAAAGGGATGGTGCCAGAGGATTGTCCTTATACGGTCCGGGTTGTATCCGAAGTATTGGAATCCAATGGTTCGTCTTCCATGGCTACGGTATGTGCCGGAACTATGGCATTGATGGACGCCGGGGTGCAATTAAAGAAACCCGTGTCCGGTATTGCCATGGGATTGATATCCGATAGCGAATCAGGAAAATACGCTGTATTGTCCGATATACTTGGTGATGAGGATCATCTTGGGGATATGGACTTTAAAGTTACAGGAACTGCAGACGGAATTACTGCTTGCCAAATGGACATTAAAGTAAAAGGTTTATCCTATGAAATTTTGGTCAATGCCCTTAAACAGGCAGGAGCTGGACGTTTGCACATACTTGGTAAATTGGTAGATACTATTGCTACACCTAATGCAGATGTTAAACCACATGCTCCCAAGATGGTCACCAGAGTTATTCCTGGCGAATTCATTGGAGCATTAATTGGGCCTGGAGGAAAAGTAATCCAAGAATTACAAAAAACTTCCAAAACAACCATCGTTATCAATGAGGATCCGGTTACCGAAGAAGGTATTGTTGAAATACTAGGTACTTCACAAGAAGGAATCGATATGGTTCTTGCAAAAATAGAATCATTATTGTTTAAACCAGTAGTAGGTAGCGCATACGAAGTAAAAGTCATCAAAATTTTGGATTTTGGTGCCGTTGTGGAATATACGGAGGCCCCCGGTAACGAGGTATTGCTTCACGTATCCGAATTGGCTTGGGAAAGAACAGAAAATGTTTCCGATGTGGTAAACATGGGAGATGTTTTTGATGTTAAATACTTTGGTGTAGACCCAAGAACAAGAAAAGAAAAAGTTTCACGTAAGGCTTTATTGCCAAAACCTGAAGGTTATAAGGAAAGACCACCACGCGAAGATCGCGGTAGAAATGACAGGGGCAACGATAGAAATAGAGATAGGGATCGTAAGCCAAGAAGGGACTAGTTTTTAAATAACGGTCACAATACCAAAGCCATGTTTTACCTTTTTTAAGGTAGAGCATGGCTTTTTTCATGTATTTTATCTAAAAAAGCAAAATAAAACGGACCAATTGTAACATTTCCAACTTTTCAACGTATAACCTAATGCAGCTTATGCTTAATGCACATAATTTAGAAAGATAAAATTTCGATGAGACAGCTTAAAATTACAAAACAGGTTACCAATAGAGAAACTGCTTCTTTGGATAAATACTTACAGGAAATTGGTAAGGTAGATTTGATTACGGCAGATGAGGAAGTAGAATTGGCACAACGGATCAAGGCAGGTGATCAACGTGCACTCGAGAAATTGACCAAGGCCAATTTACGATTTGTGGTTTCCGTTGCAAAGCAATACCAAAATCAAGGTTTAACCCTTCCTGATTTGATCAATGAAGGTAACCTTGGCTTAATTAAAGCCGCACAACGTTTTGATGAAACACGTGGATTTAAATTCATATCCTACGCGGTTTGGTGGATTCGTCAGTCCATATTACAGGCTTTGGCCGAACAATCGCGTATTGTAAGACTACCTTTGAACAAGATCGGGTCTATCAATAAAATCAACAAGACCTTTGCCTTCTTGGAGCAAGCTCATGAAAGACAACCATCTGCGGAAGAAATCGCCAAGGAATTGGACATGACCGTCGAGGATGTAAAACAATCACTTAAAAATTCCGGTCGTCACGTCTCCATGGATGCCCCCTTGATAGACGGTGAGGATTCCAACCTTTACGATGTATTGCGTAGTGGGGAATCGCCAAATCCGGACAGGGAATTGTTGCACGAATCGCTTAGAACTGAAATAGAAAGAGCTTTGGAAACCTTGACCCCAAGGGAGGCGGATGTAATTCGCCTGTACTTTGGATTGGCCGGACAACATTCCATGACCTTGGAAGAAATTGGGGAAACTTTTGACCTTACCAGGGAAAGGGTTCGCCAAATAAAGGAAAAGGCAATTAGAAGGTTAAAGCATACCTCCAGAAGCAAAATCCTAAAAACATATCTTGGTTAATCCAAACAATTAAATTTTTTGTGCAATCGTCTTTCCCCATTGGAAAGATGCTGCAAAAATCGTAAATTGTGGACAGTAACAACAGTTATCATGACTGTTCGTTTTTTGATTGATGAATAAACTCCGGCTGATTACCGGAGTTTTTTTGTTTTACACCAAAAAAAAAACCCTACAAGTACTGTATTCATTGACATTTTAACAACTAATCATAAATAATTGCCCCCACTTTTTTAAACCGAAATACTCAATTTTCGGCAACTGCATTCCCTAAACAATTAACAAGTCCATTATTTGAAACACCCCTATCTTTGTATCATCTACATTATTGCACTATGGCGAAAGACCTCCTTTTAATAACCCCTCCCTTTACCCAACTGAACACTCCCTATCCGGCAACGGCCTATTTAAAGGGATTTCTGAACACCAAGGACATAAGTGCATTTCAAATGGATCTGGGGATAGAGGTAATATTAAAAATCTTCTCCAAAGACGGACTTCGTAATATTTTTGATTGTGCAAAGGCGAACAATTCCATAATATCGGACAACTGCCTTAGAATAAACGCCTTACAAGAAGATTATTTAAAGACCATAGATGCCGTTGTTTCCTTTTTGCAGGGACATAACGCCACCTTTGCCAGACAAATATGTACGCCCAACTTTTTGCCACAAGCAGGGAGATTTGATCAATTGGACGATTTGGAATGGGCCTTTGGGACCATGGGACATCAGGATAGGGCAAAACACCTGGCCACACTGTATCTGGAAGACCTGTCCGATTTTATGGTAGAATGTGTCGATGAAAACTTTGGTTTTAGTCGTTACGCAGAACGATTGGGAAGAAGCGCCAATTCCTTTGACGAACTATACCGGTATTTACAAAATGAAATCACTTATATAGACGAATTGACGCTGGACATTTTGGATAAGCGGATCAATACGGTCAAACCCAAGCTGGTATGTTTTTCCGTTCCCTTCCCCGGCAATCTGTACAGTGCGTTTAGATGTGCCCAATTTTTAAAACAACACTATCCGAAAATAAAAGTATCCATGGGCGGGGGATTTCCCAATACGGAATTGAGATCGGTTTCCGATACGCGGGTTTTCGAATTCTTTGATTATATAAGTCTGGACGATGGAGAACTTCCCTTGGAGCTGCTAACGGCCCATTGCCTGCTCCCCCAACGCACCGATAGCAATGCCCTTCTAAAGAGAACCTTTTTAATAAAGGACGAAACAATTTTTTACAATAATCTCTCCCCCAACACAGATTACAAACAAAGCGAAGTAGGTACCCCGGATTACACCGATCTATTGCTGGACAAATACATCTCGGTCATTGAAATTGCCAACCCCATGCACAGTCTTTGGAGCGATGGCCGCTGGAACAAACTTACCATGGCACATGGTTGCTATTGGGGCAAATGTACCTTTTGCGATATCTCCCTGGACTACATAAAAATATATGAGCCCATTGCCGCCAAACTGCTGGTAGACCGTATGGAGGAGCTCATTGAACAAACCGGGGAAACCGGTTTTCATTTTGTGGATGAAGCCGCACCCCCTGCACTAATGAGGGCTTTGGCTCTAGAAATCATAAAACGAAATGTAACCGTTAGCTGGTGGACCAACATTAGGTTTGAAAAAAGCTTTGGCCGCGACCTCTGTAAGTTACTAAAGGCATCTGGCTGTATTGCCGTTTCCGGAGGATTGGAGGTAGCCTCGGACCGATTGCTGGCATTGATCCAAAAAGGAGTTACCGTTGAGCAGGTAGCACGGGTTAACCGTAATTTTACCGAAGCGGGTATTATGGTACACTGTTATCTTATGTATGGCTACCCTACCCAAACGGTCCAAGAGACCGTAGATAGTTTGGAAATGGTACGGCAAATGTTCCAAGTGGGAATACTTCAATCAGGATTCTGGCATCAATTTGCCCTTACCGCCCATAGTCCGATAGGTCTCAACCCCGAAGATTACCATATTATTCCAGACTATCGGCCCATAACTTTTGCCAACAATGATATCCAGTTCACGGATACTACGGGAATTGACCACGGGAAGTTTAGTTATGGATTAAAAAAGTCCCTCTTTAACTATATGCACGGTATTTGTTTTGACCTTCCCTTACAGGAATGGTTCAGTTTTAAAATCCCAAAAACCTCCATTGCACCCAACTATATTGAAAACGCCCTTAAAGAGGAACCTGTATTAATCACCAAACCCAATGCCAAAATACTATGGTTGGGAAGACTGCCCATGGTGGAGACTATTTCCAAATCCAAAAAAGGACATACCTGGAAATTGCTCAAAATGGTCTTTCATGACCAAACCACTTCCATATCCATTACCATTGATGAGGAACAAGGGAAATGGCTCGGTAACACCTTGGCCAATATGATAGGCAACCATGGAAAAACGACCACCTTTGCACAGCTTAAGACCGACTTTGAATCGCAATTTGAAAATTTTGAGCTGTTCTGGTATTCCAAGCCCTTACAAACTTTAAGGGACCATGGTCTTTTAAGCTTGTAGGCCCAACCAACACATGCCTTGCCAATTTATCTTACCTTTGTACGCATCACTACCTAAATAGGTATCCATATGAATTTTAAAGAATTAAAGCTCAATAAACATCTCCTGAGAGCAGTGGCTGAAAAAAACTATGACGCCCCAACTGCCATTCAGGAAATTGCCATACCCTTAGTTCTGGAGAAAAATGACGTTATAGCCTCTGCCGAAACAGGAACAGGAAAAACGGCCGCTTTTGCCCTGCCCATATTGCAGCTGCTATTTGATAAGCAAGAGACTTCGGAAAAGGGCAAAAAAATTAAAGCATTGATAATAAGTCCTACCCGAGAATTGGCTTCCCAGATTCACGAGAGTTTTTTGGATTACAGCAAATACACGCATTTAACCTCAACCGTTGTATATGGTGGAACAAAAATAGAGCCCCAAATAGCTGCCTTAAAAAAGGGAGTGGATATCCTTGTGGCAACCCCAGGTAGATTATTGGATCTGCACAAGCAAGACAGGGTCAATTTGGACTATGTGGAAATATTGGTATTGGATGAGGCCGATCTAATGTTGGATATGGGATTTATAGATGACGTAAAAAAAATAGAGCGCCTCTGCCCCAATGACAAACAGACACTCCTATTTTCGGCCACTATGCCTTTTAAAGTGGTGCAGTTGGCCGATACCATATTAAAAGACCCCAAGAAAGTAGCCATCACCCCTACATCTTCCGCTGCGGCTACCGTACATCAGTTATTGTATTACACGCCAAAGCCCAATAAAATAGAACTCTGTCTTTACCTTCTTAGAAATACTATAAAGGGCAATATCCTGATTTTTAGACGCACAAAATACGGGGTGGAGAAGTTGGAAAAAACGCTTCGCAACAACAATTTCAAGGTAGATAGCCTACATGGAGACAAGTCACAGGAAGAGCGCCACGCAGCACTAGGAAAATTCAAGCAGGGGGTAACCAACATTCTTGTGGCCACTGATGTTGCCGCCCGTGGCTTGGATATTGACGACCTGGACGCGGTTATCAATTTCGATTTGCCAAATATACCGGAAACCTATGTACACCGTATAGGAAGAACGGGAAGAGCGGGAAATACGGGAACATCCTATGCCTTTTGTTCCGCAGATGAAAAGGGATATTTATCCATTATTCAAAAACTGATGCAAAAACACATCCAAGTTGTTGAAGACCATCCGTATCCCTTAGATCCAAAGGCCAAACCGCAAGTACATAAGAAACAAGGCAGTAAACATAAAAAAGGCAGGAAGTCCGTGGCCTCCAAAAAGAAAAAGAAACGTTGGTATTGATCGGGATCTTTTGGAGCATAGCAAGGTTGATCCTGTTGTGGAGCACACCTTTAAACATATCAATTCACTACCTTTGTAGAAACACTTATAGTAAATAATAATGGACAAAAAGATTATTGCCCCTTCCCTCTTGGCCGCCGATTTTGCCAATCTCCAGCGCGATATTGAAATGGTAAACCACAGTGAGGCCGATTGGCACCATATAGATATTATGGATGGTGTTTTTGTGCCAAATATCTCTTTGGGAATGCCCGTCCTAAAAGCAATTGCGGCCCATGCTACCAAAACCTTGGACGTACATCTAATGATCGTGGACCCGGATCGCTATATCAAGACATTCGCAGAATTGGGAGCCAATAACCTTATCGTACACTACGAAACCTGCCCACATCTACACCGTACCTTGCAAGCCATAAAGGCCGAGGGAATGGCAGCAGGCGTGGCATTGAACCCCCATACCAATATTAAGTTATTGGAGGATACTATAAATGACATAGATCTTGTTTGTGTAATGAGTGTAAATCCAGGATTTGGCGGACAAACTTTTATTGAAAATACCTATGAAAAAATTAAGGCGCTAAAAGAACTTATCAATAGAAAAAGTGCCCATACCCTAATTGAGATCGATGGGGGTGTTACCACTGAAAATGCCAAGCAATTAATAGATGCAGGAGCGGATATTTTAGTGGCAGGTAGTTTTATATTTAAGAGTGATAATCCCACCAAGACCATTAAGGAACTCAAAAAAATAGTAGGATAATGAAGATTTGGGATGTAGTAATTGTTGGAGGCGGACCCATTGGTATTGCCTGTGGCCTGGAAGCCAAAAAAAAGGGATTGTCCTACGTAATTATCGAAAAGGGGTGTATTGTTAATTCGCTTTATAATTATCCCCTGAACATGCAATTCTTTTCCTCTTCCGAAAAACTGGAAATCGATGAAATTCCTTTTATAAGCATAGAGGCGAAACCTAAAAGAAATGAGGCACTGGAATATTATAGACGGATAGTGACCTCCAACCATCTGAACATTACACTTTTTGAAAAAGTAAATTCCATCAAAAAAATGGATGGGCTTTTCCATATCGTTTCGGATAAGAATACATATTCCTCCACCAACGTAATTATTGCCACAGGATTCTACGATATTCCGAACAGAATGCACGTACCCGGGGAAGATTTAAAAAAGGTATCCCATTATTACAGGGATCCCCATTTCTATTCAAGTCAGAAAGTAGCGGTCATCGGGGCCAGTAATTCGGCTATAGACGCTGCCCTGGAATGCTATAGAAAGGGCGCGGAGGTATCTTTGATCATTAGAGGACCCGAGGTAGGCCAACGTGTAAAATACTGGGTAAGGCCCGATATCATCAACAGAATAGAGGAAGGCAGTATAAAAGTCCATTACAATAGTACCGTGAAGGAAATCAAGGAAGACGAAATTATTCTAAATACCCCTAGCGGTACAATTGCCTTGGAAAACGATTACGTCCTGGCCCTCACGGGATATAGGCCCAATTTCGCTTTCTTGGAAAAAATAGGGATCCAGTTGTCAGATGACGAAAAAAGACTTCCCCACTACGATCCGGAAACCATGGAAACCAATATTGATAATCTTTATCTGGCCGGTGTAATTTGTGGAGGAATGGAAACCCACAAATGGTTTATAGAAAATTCAAGGATCCATGCCAACATGATTATGGACCATATTGTAAGTAAGGTAAAAATGGGCTCTGCTTAAAAAATGCGGGTTTATAAACGTTTTTCCAATGTCCCTTGTATCCTCCATGACTCATGAACCTAAAGATCCTTTGGCTATCATAGATTACTAGTGATGCGTTAACTTTTTAAAATTTTATTCAATCCCTTTATACACGGGGAATTAAAAGCGTTCTTTGATTTTTTGATTTGATTTGGCGGATATCTTGGCGGTTTGTTAAAATGACCGTCATGAATTCTGGAAAATATGTTTTTGCCCAACTCCTTGAGTATGTAAGCAGGTACGAGTTCGAGAAATGTGTAAAAAGACACAACGGAGATTACAGGACCCGGGATTTCAACTGTTGGAACCAGTTCATCCAGTTGTTCTTCGGACAGCTGACTTCCAGGAATTCCCTAAGGGACATCTCGACCTGCCTCAGGGCCCACAGGAACAAACTCTACCACCTCGGCTTTAGTGGACACGTCAACCAATCGTCGCTGTCGCGTGCCAACGAGCGACGGGACTGGAGGATATTCGCGGAATTCGGACAGTACCTTGTGGACCTGGTCCGGCCAATGTATGCCGATAGTCAGGTCCCCAATGTCAAACTGGACAACGAGGTCTTCGCATTGGATTCCACCACGATTTCCCTTAGCCTTGCGCTGTTCCGATGGGCGCCCGGAAAATATTCTAGGGGAGCCGTTAAGGTCCATGCGCTTTTGGACCTGAGAGGGAACATCCCGTCCTTTATACTGGTAAGCGATGGAAAGTACCACGATAGCAACGTTCTCGACCTATTAGTGCCCGTACCTGGTGCGGTCTATCTAATGGACAAGGCCTACGTCGACCTTGAGGCGCTTTACCGAATGGATACGGCCGGGGCCTTTTTCGTCTCAAGGGCGAAGTCCAACATGGACTACAGCGTTGTGGAACAGAACTTCAACATTGATCCGGCGTCAGGACTGAGAACGGACAGAACGGTGACCCTTAACGGGCATAGGTCGAAAAAGCTCTACCCCGGACCCCTTAGGCTCGTGGAATACCATGACCAGGAAGGCGATGTCGATCTCCTTTTCCTGACCAACAACATGGAAGTGTCCGCTCTCGAAGTCGCCAAACTGTACCGCAACAGATGGCAGATAGAGACCTTCTTCAAATGGATCAAGCAGAACCTGGCCATAAAGAAACTTTGGGGGCACTCGGAAAATGCCGTCAACATCCATATATGGGTAGCGATCTGCACTTATTTGGTAGTGGCACACGTAAAACATTCCTTAAAAAGCGAGCTGTCTATTTATGAGATAATCCAAATATTAGGTATCTCCGCCATAGACAAGACTCCTTTGCAGGAGTTGCTCACCGAACCGAAATCAAATCAAAATGTCAATGAACAGATGAATTTATTTAGCGATTAAATTTTAACGCATCAGTACTAAAGAAGAATTATAATTCAATTTGAAAAGAAACATCTCTTAAAGGAATTTCATATGCCCCACTAAGTCTATTATAGGATAAATCCTTCTCTTTATTTATCCTTAAATAAGCATTGGGAGTAAAATCATCCTTTTTGGACAAGGTAAGGGTTACTTGTTTTGATTCTGTATTATAGGTGAACTTCTTAAACGCACCAGCATCCAGAGTGACCCATAAATCAATTGGGGCAATAAATATTTTGGATTTTGACGCAGTAGTTATGTCCACTTCAACAATATTTTTATTTATATGAAGATTTCCCCCAAAAGCTAACCACCCCAAATCCTTATCATGTGTCAAATACGTTGCCGAATTCACTGCATAACCGTAAAATCCAGAACCATAGTCTCCGGAAATCCCATCTATTTCCAGGGTTGACGGAAAAGAATGAAATGCAGCCGGACCAAAACCATCCTGGGTAATATTGGAGATACCACCCAAAAGTCCACCATACCCTACTTTCAACAAATACAAATCTTCCGGTGTTTTTCTAAATTGTGTTAACACTGGAATAGCGTTCAAGGAAGATCCATAATGATGTATTTGTCGTTCCACCCTAGACGTCTCCCCTGCCTTACCCCCATATAGAAAATCCCAATACCTTCGTGCATTACCATTGTAAGCCCAATGTGGCATGGTTGGCATATAGGCCAGAATAGCATTTAAAGTTATGCCTGCCTTATCATTATACCCAAAATAATCGGACCACAGGTACACCTCCTCTTGCCCCGTAGAATCCCAAGGCATTTCACTTCCGAAAGGGTAATCCAGGGCCCGCCAATAATTGGCCCTCTCCTTCATTTTTGCTTCCAACTCATTGCCCATTTTCAAATATCCCTCACTTTTTAGGTCGTTTAGCAAATAAAGGAATACAGACCCTTCCATCTGCCCAAAAACTGAGTAATATGGGGCCTGTTCCAACATGGCTATACTGGTATGGTATGCATTGTTCAAATACCATTCCCAAGTCCGGTTATCCACTAATCCTTTCCTGTACCTAGCTAAGCGGTACATGACCCAATATGCGGCGGTGACATGGGGATAGTTATAAGATCTTCCAGGGTCATTGGCATGTTCATGATTCCAGGCAGCCCAGGTTTTATAATTGATCCCATCACTATAGGTTCCTTTTGGTAAGGAATCCGGTTCGTAATAGAACACACTTTTTTTAACGCCATATTTATGGGGGCCCCCACTATATTGAATATCTCCCCATAAGGTAGAATCTATAAACTTTTGGATTTTTTGTATTTCACTACGCTCAGGCAGTACCAATTGCTTCATTATGGCCGCCAACCAACTACCGGCTCCGCCCTCATCACTCAGGCCACTGATCCATACCCTACTGTCCTCGGTTAACTTTCTTTTTGTATCATAATCATAGCTAATAAAAGAAGGGTTTCTATGGAAAGGGTCGTTGGGATCATTAAACCATTGTTCCGTAGCCAAAAAATGTCCAAAATCCTTTACTACCTCTGTTTCAGGTTTAATTACCTTATAGTTTACAGTTTGTTGTTTCCCATCCTCGTAGGTAATGGTCAACCGTGCCCTTCCCCATTTTTTGCCTAGTACACTATAGCTTTTCTGTCCCTTTGGCGTCTTGGCAACTTCTTTAACCTCCAAAGCTCCATTAGGTACTATTTCCAAGGATGTAACCTTTTTGCTATAATCAATAAATAATTGGGCTTTTACATCTTGGGGAACCACAAAGCCCGGGACCCCATTTACTACTGGAACTTTTTCCTCTACCAAAGTTCTTTGCACCTCTTTTATTCCTTTGGAAAGTACAAGTTTAAAAGAAAAATTTTTAGCCTCCTTAGGTTCCAATATCACTGAAGTTGGTGTATTCCACTGTTCCACTCCTTGCCATTCATTTTCAGCATAAGCCTTACTATAGACCATCCATTCATGGAATCCCTCAAAAACAATACTTCTTGGCGTGGGATCATCCAAGAGTGGCCTATAGGCTTCAAAAGACATGTTTTGAAGCGGTAAGACCAATAGAACCGGACCTTTCCCCGATAAGCGTTTCACCTCCAAATATCCAGCATCCATACCGATATAAGGGTCAAAAAATACATTTTGGGCATGGGTTTCAACCAGTGATTTGCCTTCCAATATATTATTAAAAATCATGGGTACTCCCAAAGCACCAATTTCGATGGATTTGCTACTCCTATTCCTTATTTCAAAACGAATTGCCAAATGGTCATTATCCAATTCATAAAACCTATGAACGCTTACAGGTATATCGGCAGGGAATGTATTTGATAAATCTGCTGCTGCCAAAATATTTCCAGAGACCTCCAAAGGTTCAACCTTAACTCGCTTGGTAGCCGTAGAATAACTTTTCCAAATTCCTTTGGCTTCCTTAATTCTTAAATTGATATCCCCTAAATGATATAACCCGTCCTTATCCCTAATTTCCAACCGATCACTAGGTGTAAAATCGAAATCCAAATTTTTATTGGGACGCAAAGCTGCCACTGTTTGCGAGGCCTTGACCAACTTTAACTGAAAGTCCGGGGTAGTAAATTTTTGATATACATCGGCTATGCCAAGTGTAGGTTCCTTGGCCTCTACCTTACTCCAATAACCTTGTGCCTTAGTGAAAAAGCCAACCATTATAAATAGTACCGTGCAAAAATATCTAAATTTCATATGCCTTGTTTTATTCGAAATTGAAATCAACCTCTCATTACGTAAATTCCCAATTATTTAAGTATTACATCCAGATATACTGAATGCCGCCCATAAGTTTCATAAAAAGGTTTAAAATCCACTCCATCAATAGTAAATTCCAGTTTTCCCGATTTCTCCTTAATCGATCTACCAATATCTTTTGCATCCAAAATTACCTTACGCCATTCCTTACTGGGACCAGACTCTTGGGCCGCCAATAAAACGGGGCCATAAAATAAACTGGCTATGTTTTCTTGATCCATAACTGGGTCCAAATGAAATTGAAATGGCATACTAAGTTCAATCCTGTCACCATCTTTCCAATGACCACCTAAAGAAAGGTAGCTTCCGGGGACAGCATTTGCCATTTGTTTCTTGTTATTTATTTTTACAAAAAATCCTTTGGTCGCCCATTTTGGCACACGAACTTTTATATCAAATTCTCCTTCCCCACGTATTGTCAATAGGGTTTGATCTTCATTAGGAAAATCGGTTGTTTGTTCTATGGTTACTTTTTTTTCGGTCCAACTTAAGGTTGAGGGCACAAATAGATTAACAAAGAGAGCCTTGTTATCCGAACTTCTAAAATAGATTGAATTCTGAAGCTTTGTGCTACTTTCAAGGGCCGTACCATTACAGCAGGTAAAGCCTTCCATATCAGGATTGCCAAACTTCTTGACCGAACCTGGTCTTAACGGAACATGATAGGTATTTGCTGGACTATCCTCTGCAACGGAGGCAAGAATATGGTTATATAGTCCACGCTCATAATAATCCATTAGCTCTGCTCGCTGATCAAAAAGAAAAAGATTTCTCGTTAATTTGAGCATATTATAGGTAGCGCAAGTTTCATTCTGCCCACCAGCCGATAGCCCATTTTCATAAATCGTAGCCGGCTCACTGATAAAACATTCCGCGTTGGCAGGATTACGGGCCCCAGCTACCCCCCCAATACTATACATGTAACCATTAATGGTTTTATTCCAAAAATTATCCGCTATTCTATAATATTCAGGGACATTTGAATCCCTATACATTTCAAGAGCCCCCATCATTTGGGGTATATGCTGGTTGGCATGCAATCCGCGAAAGGTATCCACATTTTTAGCCAAACCATGTGAGTGTTCCGCATTCCCAAAGAAAACTTTAATGTTATCAAATGCCTGTGCCAGCTCTAAGTATTTATTTTCATTGGACATCCTATAAAGACGTGCCATAACTTCATTCATACCTCCAAACTCTCCTGCTATATAGGTATTCCACATACTGATAAGTGTTTCGGTCGTTAATCGACTCATACGTGTATGAACCCAACTTCCCACCCCTTTGGCAATTTCCAGTGCTTTTTCATTACCACTCACTTCGTATATATCAAGTAGTCCTGCTAAAATTTTGTGCAAGGTATAATAGGGAGCCCAGATTTTGGTATTCCCTGTGCCATAGGTAGCACCCTTTTCCAACATAATAAATTGATCGGGAGGATAAGCGCTTAGGTATCCCTTACCCCAATTCCAGTAATCTGTTCGGATACCTTCAACACTTAAGTCGGAATCAAAATCCATTTTACCCGGTCCAGGAGGTACCTTTGCAGGATCTGAAACATGTTCGCCTGAAGTTTCTATCGGTTGTCCGGACATCTGGGATAATTGGTAAAGGACATTGACCATGTACTTCATTTTTTCCGAGAAATTTTCTTGGAGTTCCTTGTTGTACCCTGTAGAGGCATAAGCTTGGGCAACAGCGGTAAGGTAATGTCCCGTAGCATGGCCCCGTAGTTTGGTTTCCTGGCTGTCCCAAACGCCCAATGGCTCAGCCCCTTCGGGTTGTTCCTGTCCAAAGGCGTTCCTAAACATATAAAGAAAATTATCGGGGTTTGTTTGGGCAAGTTTTGTGATAAACTTATCCCGGTTTTCTATAAATTTTGTACGTTGCCCATGAACATTATTGTTTAGTGATACCTGATCAAGATCAAACACTTCCAGTTCCCGTTTGGGGGTAGCCGGTACTTTCCCGTCTTTCACGTTTACAATGGCCTTAGGCCTTATTTCTGAACCAGATATAATACCCTCAACGGTATTTGTCCTGGGCGAGAGTACTTCGGTATTATCTTTTGGCGAGGGCCAAATTACCCTTACATTGCCCTTCTTGATCCCTTTGCTATAAATTCCCTTTACATAAGGTGGAAGCTGTGGGAGAAACCCGACTTGCGTTTCAACTTCAATATTTTCAACACTTTTCAAGTATTCATTATAAAGCTGAGGAGTCCCTTTAGGAAACATGGGGAGATCACCGTCAAGTTCAACCTTTGTACCTACAACGGCTCCATCATCCTCCAGTGCATTTTTATATATTCCCGCTATTTGCTTTTCACCCAAGGGAATTCTGTAGATTCTGAAATCGTGTACTTTCGCATTTAGGGAAGTGGCCTCGGAGCGTATTGATCTGCCTATGTAGAGCAAATTATTTTCACTTGAATTGGAATCGAAGAGCTGTTCCCATCCAAGGTTTATATCGTTCACCTTTTCAACAAGATTTCCATTGATGTATGTACTTAGAGACTTGGAGGGAGCATCAATAACAATTGCCAAATGATTCCATTTATCAACCTCCAAGGGAGGTTGCCCTGACAAATGGATATTTCCGTTTTCAGAAGCTATTTCAACCTGGTAAGCTTCTTTAGTTTCAATTCCCCTTGGTGCGACAAAAAAATGGGACTCATTGTTTCCAAAATCAAAAAAAAACTGACCGTTCTCCGAAGAACGTAGGTAGATCCATCCTGTAACGCTTATAGATTCCTGCTGTGCGATAGCTTCCCCTGGAATAGTAACAAAAGCTTTGGAATTTTTGGTTAAGGAAAGTACTTGTCCAAACTGATCATCATTAATAAAATGAACCCCGGAATCATCAATTTGACCGTGTAAATTATTCCTTGACCAATCCTTTACATTACCATCAAATAAATAACGGACAATCAACGCTGTTTCGCCTATTCCGTCCAACATCTGATTACCAGTTTGGGCTACTAAAGTTGATGTAAACAACATTGGACAACTTAGTATTACTATAATAAATAATTTGTATGTTTTCATAACTAAATCCGTTTCTCCTATATTTAAAAATCTATAGTTATTGGGGTTTTATCCACAAAGTTTACGGCGTTCTTAAAATCCATCCCCAACCCTCCAATGCTTCCTTGTACATTTAGGCAAGCTTTGGAGAACCAAAACTCTCTTCGGAGATTAAGCACCCCATTCATAAAAACCAATGATAGATATTCCTACTTACCATTAAAAAATATCATCACCGCTATTACAATTAAAATGATCAAAATAGAAATAGCTATATCGACCCAGCTATAACTACTTTTATTATTATTCTTCTCCTCTTCCGTAATTGTGCCAAAAGTAAGATTCACTATCTGTTCCCTGTCCGGTGCTTTGGTAAGTAAACTTACCACAACCAGGAATATCAGACAGAACAAAAAGAACCATGCCCCGAAACTGAGAAAATTCATATCCCCTAAATAAAACAAAAAGCTATCCGGGTCTAAATTTTCTTTAATTAG
Source organism: Arenibacter flavimaris (assembly GCF_030291335.1). Taxonomy (NCBI): domain Bacteria; kingdom Pseudomonadati; phylum Bacteroidota; class Flavobacteriia; order Flavobacteriales; family Flavobacteriaceae; genus Arenibacter; species Arenibacter flavimaris. The sequence goes on along the minus strand of NZ_JASWIM010000037.1, from coordinate 38,788 downwards.
TTCTAAGGCGATTCTAAAAAAGGCGACCACAATTCCCATAATCAAGGTTGCAAATGCCCCGGTAGCATTAATCCGCTTATAGAATATTCCCAAGATAAATACAGCGGTTATCGGAGGCGCAATATAAGCTTGTACACTTTGAAGATATTCGTATAAAACCCCTGATATATTGGCCATTATCGGAATCCATATAATCCCGACAATAACTACAAAGACCGTCGCAATCTGTCCTGTACGTACCAACTTCTTTTCAGGAGTATTGGGCTTTAATTTTTTATATATATCAACTGTAAACAAGGTTGAACAAGAGTTGAATACCGAGGCCAAGGAACTCATTAAAGCTGCCAACAATCCTGCAGCTACCAATCCACGTAATCCTGAAGGCAAAAGGTTACTCATTAATACAGGAAAAGCTTCATCCGGACTGTCCCAATGCAACTCTCCTCGCATTTTGAGGGTCAAGGCGATAATACCAGGAATCAGGAATAAAAAGACAGGCAATAATTTCAATAAAGCGCCAAAAATAGTTCCCCGTCTCCCTTCTTTGATATTTCTTGCCGTTAGTGTTCGTTGCACAATGTACTGATCTGTACACCAATACCAAATACCAACAATAGTACTGGTGATCAATAGGGACGGCCAAGGAAAATCAGGGTCGGTAGCTGGCCTCCACATATTAAAATATTCCGGCCCCAAGGTTTCTTGCATACTGCTCCAGCCTCCAACTTTGTCCAAACCTATATAGGTTAGTACGGCTGCCCCTAAAATTAAAAGCACCGCTTGTAAAGTTTCCGTATAAACAACGGCCCGCATACCTCCCAATACGGTATAAATACCTGTTAGGATTACCGTTGCGATTGCTCCGGTCCAAAAATCAATCCCTAAAAGTGCTGCTACCACTACCCCTCCTGCATATATGGTAACGGAAATTTTTGTAAGCACGTAAGCAATTATAGAGAAAATGGACAATACCCATCTAGACCTAGCATCAAAACGCTTCTCTAAAAATTCCGGCATGGTAAACACGCCACTTCGTGCATAAAAGGGTAAGAATACCCAGCCCAAAATTAATACCACCCAGGCCTGTATTTCATAAATCAATAAAGGCAATTTATTACTGGCTCCTGTACCTGCAAGGCCCACCACATGTTCCGAGCCTATGTTGGAGGCAAAAATGGATGCTCCTACAACAAACCATCCTATATTTCTACCTGCCAAAAAATAGTCTTCGGTGTTCTCTTCCTTTTTTCGGATTACCCAAATGGCAATCCCTATAAGGACTAAAAAATATAAGGATATACTAATCCAGTCTAAGGTATCCAATGGTTGCATGTTGGTGGTTATTTTGTAGAAAATTTAAAAGTAGTTTTAGTGGTGTACCTATCTCCCGGTACCAAGGTTACGGATGGGAATTCCGGTTGGTTGGGTGAATCCGGATAGTGTTGTGTTTCCAAACAAAAACCCGAACGCAAGGCATATGTTCCGCCGTTGGGTGCCGGCAGAGTACCATCCAAAAAATTACCGGTATAAAATTGAATCCCCGGTTCCTCGGTAAGTACCTCCAAACTGCGGCCCGTTTCTGGATGATAAGCCTTGACCACCGACCTATAACCCGCACTTTGGCGGTTCAACACCCAACAATGGTCATATCCCCCGCCCAGCTGAAGTTGTTCATTCTCAGCATCAATATCTTTTCCTATCAACTTGGCCTTTCTGAAATCGAAGGGCGTACCTTCCACAGATGCCAATTCCCCGGTAGGAATCAAACCACTATCAACAGGAAGGAATTTATCCGCATCTATTTCCAATACATGGTCTAAAATTGTTCTTGAAAAATCACCTGAAAGATTAAAATAGGCATGTTGCGTTAAATTGACCACCGTTGTTTTATCGGTAACCGCTTCGTACAATACTTCCAAGCTATTATCCGTATTAAGAATATAGGTGACCGTAGTTGTTAAGTTGCCTGGAAAACCTTCCTCCATATCAGCACTCACATAGGTTAGTTTCAACTTTATGGAGTCATCGCTTTCTTCAATGGCAGCATCCCAAACCCTTTTATCAAATCCTTTTTCTCCCCCGTGAAGGCTATTTTCCCCATTATTTTGTGCCAAGGTATATTCTTCACCATCAAGACTAAACTTACCTTTGGCTATTCTATTTCCATATCTTCCTATAAGTGCCCCAAAAAAAGGATTGTCCTTTTCATATTGGGTCAGATTATTGAATCCCAACACTACATTTTTCATGTTTCCCTCACTATCCGGGGTTCTCAAAGAGGTGATTCTTCCGCCGTAGGTGATGATATCCACTTGGATTCCATCCCTATTTTCCAGGGTATATTTAGCTACATTTTCACCTTCGGCAGTAGTGCCAAAATCACTTTTTGTAATGCTTTGGGATTTTTCCATTTGTTCTGGTTCCAAATTTTCTCTTTTCGTTTTATTGTCCTTACAACCGTTATTTAGAACTAACAGAGTTCCAAATAAAAATATGGACAAAGGTGTTTTGAATGTTCTCATACTATCCGATTTTTACATTTTATGTTGAAATAAATGGTAATAGGCCTCATTGGCATTCAATTGGTCCTTGAACTGCCTTATGGTGGTATTCTTATCGATTACAACAAGTTCTACCCCAGCCATTTCCGCAAAGTCCTCGATGAATTCCGTTTTTACCGCTTGGCTATAAACGGTATGATGAGCGCCTCCAGCCAAAATCCAGGCCGTTGCCGCAATTTCCAAATCGGGTTTCGCATCCCATAGCACCCGTGCCACGGGTAATTTGGGTAATTCTCCCATTGGGGCTACCGCCTCCACTTCATTGACAATTAACCTAAATCGATTTCCTAAATCAACCAAGGATACATTAATTGCAGGGCCGGCCGGGGAATTGAAAACCAAACGCACTGGATCCTCCTTACCGCCGATACCCAACGGATGTACTTCGCAAGAGGGTTTTTTATCGGCTACGGACGGACAGATTTCCAACATATGCGATCCCATTACATATGCTTTCTGTGGTGTAAAATGATAGGTATAATCTTCCATGAACGATGTTCCGCCTTCCAAGTCAGAGGCCATTACTTTCATTGCCCTCAACAACGCGGCAGTCTTCCAGTCACCTTCCCCGCCATAGCCATAACCATCGGCCATTAATCTTTGGGTGGCAATTCCAGGTAGCTGTTTCAACTCGCCAAGGTTTTCAAATGTATCGGTAAAGGCATTGAATCCGCCTTCTTCCAAAAAGGCACGTAAGCCCAATTCTATTTTTGCCGCATCGATGAGGGATTGGCGTTTGCTACCAGATTCCAATAATTCATCTGTTAAGTTGTACTCGGATTCATATTGGCTTACCAGGGTAGCTACTTCCTTATCTGAAAGCTTATCGATGATTTTGGTTACATCGGACGAATCATAACCGTTTACCGAAAAACCAAATCGCAATTGGGCTTCCACTTTATCGCCGTCGGTTACGGAGACTTCACGCATATTATCTCCAATTCGCGCCACTTTTAGATTCTGAAACTCGTTCCAACCTAAGGCGACCCTACTCCAGTTACCTAACTTTTCCTGAATTCTTCGCTCTCCCCAATGTCCAACAATTATTTTTCGCTTTTTACGCATCCGAGTCATCATGTGGCCAAATTCACGGTCGCCATGAGCGGATTGGTTCAAGTTCATAAAATCCATATCAATGGTTTCCCACGGAACTTCTGCATTAAATTGAGTGTGTAAATGGCACAAAGGCTTGGTAAGAATAGACAGACCATTGATCCACATTTTAGCCGGGGAAAAAGTATGCATCCAGGTAATGACCCCAATACATGCCTTATCGGCACTGGCCTGTTGGCAAACCTCCGCTATTTCATTGGGTGATTTTACCGTTGGTTTATATACAATTTGCACCGGTATATGGCCAGATGCATTAAATTCCTTTACAATGGTCCGTGAGTTCTTTGCTACTTGATCCAATGTTTCAGGTCCGTACAAATTCTGACTACCTGTCAAGAACCATATTTCCTTATCCTTCGTCTTTATACCCATAATAGTAATTGCAATTTATTGTCCGTAGTAGGCATTATTACCATGCTTACGTTCGTAATGTTTTTTAATTAAAGAATTTTTTAACCTTGGAGCATTTGGATTGATCTGTAAGGTTAAATATGCCATTTGGGCAACGGTCTCCAACACCTTGCTGTTATAAACGGCTTTTGCCGCTGTTTTCCCCCATGCAAACGGACCGTGGTTCCCAATAAGCACCATTTCCACTTCTTTAGCAGATAAACCACGTTCCTCAAAGCAATCCAATATCTGTATGCCCGTATTATGTTCGTAATCCCCTTCAATTAGACTATCCTTCATAGGCTGGGCACATGGAATATCGGCTGTAAGATGATCGGCATGTGTTGTCCCAAAAATAGGTATGTCCTGTTGGGCTTGTGCCCAGGCAACCGAATAGGTGGCATGGGTATGGGCTATTCCACCAATGTGGTCCCAGTTTTTATATAAATAGGCGTGTGTTTTTGTATCCGATGAAGGCCTTAAAGCCCCTTCCACAATAGAATTGTCATAATCTAGAACAACGATATCCTCTGGTTTCAACTTTTCATAGGGAATACCACTGGGCTTAATGGCAAATACCCCATTTGCTCTATCCACGGCACTTACATTACCAAAGGTATAGATGACCAGCCCAAGGTTGTTCAACTCTATATTGGCCTCATAGCATTCCTGTTTTAAATAACTGTATTTTGTATTCATTTCAATTCTTTTTTATGGTACTTTCCATATAGATTCCGAGATTTTCATAGGATAATATTGATTTTTCAAATTCCTTGACCGCCTCCGGTTCCGGATAATATTCTGCCTCATAATCACTGCCCAAATGGGCACTGGCTTCAATAACATTGGGATAAATACCCGAAGCTACGGCAGCATATATGGCAGCCCCCAAAGCTGGAGCCTGATCGGAGGCTGCCACTTTGATGGGCATGTTCATTACATTGGCCAAAGTCTGCATGATAAATGGCGATTTTCTTGCAACGCCACCAATGCCTACAACCGATTCTATTTTTATACCTTCCTCCTGAAACCGATCGGCAATTTTCTTGGAACCGAAACAAATTGCATTGATCAAGGCCTTAAAAATATGCGGAGCCTTTGAACCCAAGGACAAATGGGAAATGGCACTTTTCAAATTTTGGTCTGCATCCGGTGTTCTACGTCCATTGATCCAATCCAAGGTTGTTGGAATACTTTCCGATAGTGGAATGGCTTCGGCGGCATCAGAAAGTTTCTTGATAAAATCACTTTCTATTTCCCGTTGCAGATCTTCCTTTTGTTGATGCGAAATTATATCGGAAGTCATGATCAAATTGTCAATCGGCCAGGCCAGTACCTCTTTAAACCACGCCAATAAATCCCCGAAGGCAGACTGCCCGGCTTCAAGTCCAATAAAACCGGGAAGGACAGAACCATCAACCTGACCACAAATACCCCTAATAGTCTTTCCATTTACTTCGAAGTCCTTTGCTACTATAATATCACAGGTGGAAGTACCCATCACCCTCACAAGGGTATTTTCGTTAATTTTGGCACCCACAGCGCCGGCATGCGCGTCGAACGTTCCAACTGCGATTACCGTGTTTGTGGTCAAACCCAACCTTTCCGCCCATTCTTTACTTAAATTTCCAGCAATTTCATTGGAAGTGTATGTCTCATCATACAAGTTGGCACGTAATTCTGCCAAGTACGGATGTAAAAGCCCCAAAAATTCCTTAGGGGGCAAGCCTCCCCAGCTTTCATGCCACATAGCCTTGTGGCCGGCAGCACAACGACTGCGTTTAAAGGTTTTTAAATCCTTGTTTTCAACGAGGATATAAGTCATTAAATCACAATGTTCCATCCAGGTGTATGCTTCCCTTTCAACTGCTACATCCTCTTCTACAACATGTGCTATCTTCGCCCAAAACCACTCCGATGAATATATTCCTCCTACATATTTCGTATAGTCCTCCCCTCCCCAGGTTGCTGCCAACCCGTTAATCTTTTCTGCTTCTGCTATGGCCGTATGATCTTTCCATAGGACCATCATGGCGTTAGGGTTCTCCTCAAAACCATCTACCAGGGCCAAAGGCGTACCATTCTTTGCTAGGGGCACCGGGGAAGAACCTGTCGTGTCAATACATATACCTTTAATTTCCGCTGGATTCACTTTGCTTTTTGTAACTACGGCGGATACTGTTTTTTCCAACCCTTCTATATGATCCAATGGGTGTTGCCGAAATTTATTTTGAGACGGTTCACAATATTTTTTTTCGCTCCACCTTGGGTACCAATATATTTCTGAAGCTATTTCATTTCCATTTGATGAATCTATTAGTACAGCCCTTACGGAATCTGTACCATAATCCAATCCAATTACATACCCTTTCATTTTTTGATTCAATTTTTTCGAAGTAAATATAATTATTTGACCGTTATAAAGTGTTATAAAAACACTTATTGTTAAGTTCCATTAAACCTCAGTATGGTAAACGAGTTGTTCTTTGGTAATATATTTACTTTTCCATTGGAATTTTATATCTATTTCGATTTTGTTGGTTTTCTTACTCTCCTTTTGGAATCCATACCTTCATTTTGCCAACTCCCCTATTGGACCATGCATAGTAAGGAATAGCTTTGAATTTGCCATCTTTAATCGTATTGACACCACCCAAAAGATTTTGTTCCATTTGAACTTGAAAATTATTTTCCAAAGGCACTGTTATATCATCGAAATTATTTTTATTATCAATTTCTTCAACTGCATAAACCAAAGGACCGTATTCCAATGCAATTTTACCCCTGTTCTCTGCAACTTTAGAGGAGGTCTCGACCATACGAACCTCCATAGGAAACTTTAGTTCAATATTCTTACCATTAATCCTTTTCCCAGGAAGGGTAACGTAACCGTCCAAAGAATTTACAACCTCTTTTTGACCATCTATAAACACCTCAACCTTATTAGGGATTACATTTACATAATCATACAGACCGCCGGGAAGCACCTCATTATTCGCCCAACCTGGAATACGCATTTTAAGGTTAAAGTCCTCACCTTTAGTTGCTATTACATTAATATGGACGTTTCCGTTCCAAGGATAGTTTGTTTTTTGGGTAATATCAATACTATTATTAGGAAGGTCAATTGTTGCCACATTTGAAGCATACAAATTAACATAAATGTCATCCTTGTTTTTTGAATAGATAAGACCGGGCATTGCCGGTAAAAAACGTACAACATTTGTTGGACAACAAGAACAATCAAACCAGGATTTCCTAGTGGCCGCCCCTTGGTTAAATTCATATTTGCCATCAGATTCCAAGGCATTTGGATAGAAAAATTCAGTACCACTTAAAGAAAGTCCGGAAATCAATCCATTGTACAGTGTCCGTTCAATTACATCAAAATATTTTACATCCCCTGTTAGGTTGAACATTCTATGGTTCCAATACACATCGCCAATTGAGGCACATGTTTCGTTATAAGCCGTTAAATTTGGTAATTCATAGTTTTCGCCAAATGCCTCACCGTCATGCTTGGCCCCAATACCACCTGTTAGATACATTTTCTTCTCTACCATATTCTTCCATAAATTGTCAATGGCCCTATGATATGCCGTATCATTTTTTAAGGCAGCAATATCGGTCATGGCAGCATACATATAGACCGCCCTTACAGCATGGCCCACAACTTCCTCCTGATTCACAACCGGTTGATGATCTTGAGAGTAGGGACCGAACAATTTGTGATTTTCAGGATTGCCCCTATTGTCCAAAAAGTATTTTGCCAAATCTAAATAGGCTTCCTTTCCAGTTACTTCATAGAGCTTTATCAAACCTGTTTCAATAATCTGATGCCCGGGGACCGCAGGAATTTTTCCCTCCCCATCACCAAAAGTAGCAACCATTAACTCTGCATTTTTTAAGGCTATATCAAGAAAGTTCCTTTTACCAGTGGCCTTAAAATGAACTACGGCGGCCTCATACATATGTCCTGCGTTGTACAATTCGTGACTCATAAAAAGCGACTCCCAACGCTTTCCTTCCTTGACCTCTACCCATTTAGCGGGAGGTTTTGTTGGATTAATAGTTCTCCAGGTTGTTAGATAACCATCAGATTCCTGACCAATTTTAACAATATCGATCAAAGAATCCAATAATTTCTCCAAGGGTTTGTTGGGGGCACTTATCAATGAATTGGAAGCACCCTCTATTACTTTATAAACATCGGAATCATCAAAAGGCATTACTCCCTTTACCGGCCCGTCCATTTTTCCACCCGCTATCAAAAAATTATCAAAACGACCTTCTTCCTCACATTTTTCAATGGCATAGGCTATTGTCTTTTCTTGTACCCTTTTTATAATGGGTAACCAAAATTCATCTGTTAGTTTTACGTTTTGAATGTTTACAGGAGTTAATTTATATCCAGGGCCCTGAATGCTCTTAGCAGGCAATGTAACTTCTACTTTTTTTTCTTTGCAACCTGTTAGTGCTAGAAGAATGGTCAATGTAAATACCGGGAATAGTTTCCTTTTCATATCATTTAATTTAAAACATTCGATTTAAGTTGTGGCCAATTCCCCTTCCAATGCAATTCTGCTATTTTAAGTTTAAAGATTCCTTTATTCATATCAGTACTGCAAAATGACCATAAATATGTTTACTTATTTTTGGAGTATTTTCAATAGGACCAAGATCTACAAGGGTTGATTTATCCTGTGCATTTAACCCAAAAGAAGTAAATAGAAAAAAACAACGCTAAATCCAATACTTTTAAACCTCATGTAGTCAACTCTCAACTCTTGATTATGGAAAAATTCCATTAAAGTGTATTTTCAACACTTGTAAATAAAGTGAAGTTTTGCCTATTCTGCAAATAATTTTTATTAAAAATGTCTTATTATTGATTTCTAGCTATTTATAGTCAGTTGGAAGTGAATTTTCTACAAAACATTTCAATGGCGGCATCATTGTTTGCAACAAGCAATAACTGCTTGTTTTTCAATTTGATACCCTTGATATCCCTAGCCATTCCTTTCACAGAAAAACCACTTTCATATGGTTCAATATACTTCCAACTTCCTTGGTTGTTACCCAACAGAAGATTACCATAAGAAACATCCTGCTTGCCCAAGGATGGGGTAAAGCCTGAAAAATTACCTGCCGCTAAAATATCCATTATACCGTCTGAATTAAAATCTCCTGTCAAGAAGGCATAAATGGGTGCCATTTGTACTTCATGTGGTAATGGTTTGGGTTCATAAACCCCATCTTTATTTAAATATACAGTAGACAGCAGTGTCTGAACGCTCTTGATTTGGGCAGACTTTAAATCCTTTTCGGAAAAAGCCTCTTTTAAACCATCCTTGGCAAAAGTTTCATAGTCCCTATACCGCTTTCTGACCAAAGGCATCTGTTTTTTCAATTCATCCAAGGAATTATAGATCCATTCCCTATCATCATGATAGTAAGCTATAATAGGATCAATAGACCCATTTTGATCCCAATCTTTAACAATCAAACTCAAGGGTTGGTCTTTTGACGCCTTCCAGGAACTATTTACCCCCAAATTGCCCACCAAAATATCCATCCTGGAATCTCCATTGATATCTGCCCGGTGAACGCTATTCCATAAACCCACGGAATTGGGTAATTTCTTTTTCGATAAAACCGAATCTTCCTTAAAACCAATGAGGGTAATTGGCATCCACTCCCCTACTACTATCAGATTTTCTTCCATTGAATTCCAATTGGCATCTGTAACCATACCCAATTTTTCCAGTGTCTCAATTTTAAAACTGGGCGTTTTATTTATGTTTATACCATTATTCCAAAGAATATAACTATCAGGGGACACCCCATAACTTCCATATTCGGATCTTGTTCCTACAAATAAATCCACCTTACCATCCTTGTTAAAGTCTCCTACTTCAACCACAGATCCATTGGATTCCGGTAATTCTCCCAAATATTTATTAAATGCTCCACTGCCATCGTTCAAATACAATCTATCCAAATATTTTGAAGAATCTTTAGTGTAAGCCCCTCCACTTACCACATATAAGTCTTGATCCCCATCATCATCAGCATCTAAGAAAATGGCATCTACATCCTCTTGACCCCTATCTTCCTCTATAATTTGAACAATTACCTTTTTAAAATAATTTGATTCCCCATCCCTTATCTGTTTATACAAAGCACTTGCCTGCCCTTTTGCGCCAGTAACGAAGAAATCTTCCAATCCGTCATTATTGATATCACCTGTGGCTATTTTTGGACCTTCGGTAGAAATCTTATGGGGAATCAAATATTCATTTGCAAAGTCATCAAAATCATCCTCCTCATGCACAAAATCAACGACAGCATCCTGAACCCTTTCAAACCACTTAGGACTGTTTCCCTTAATTTTTTGTGCAGATGAACTATTTTTATATTCAATTACCAAATTTTGGTTCACAGGAACATCCTTTAGTTCTTGTACACGACCGTTATTCCATAGGATTTTCACCTTATCAATTATTTTTTCATTACCCAGGCCAAACAGTAAATCATCATGGGATGAAGATAACCATCCCCTCACCGGGCTCATTTCTTGAACAATTGTTTTACCCGCAACCTCCATCACTATTTTTGTCCCTACTCCGTTTCTATTTTTTGTATCACCCCTTAATTTTATTTTCAAAAAATTATTGCCCATTATTTTTTCAGCATTGTTCCTGTATATGGAACTAGGTTGATTGAGATTATTGACGACCAGGTCCAAATCCCCATCATTATCCAAATCCCCGTATGCGGAACCCATTGAACAACCCAATAAATCCAAACCCCATTCTTTGGACACATCTTCAAATGATAGGCTACCCGTATTTCTATAGGCGTAATTGGCAACCTTACCTTCGGGCATCATCCGGGCCAGCTCCAAAGATGATTTTTGTTCTGCCGATGCAGTATTGTAATTATAATTAATGTAGTTGAGATCATTGGGCCTTCTCAATATACCATTGGTTATAAAGATGTCCTTGGCCCCGTCATTATCGTAATCCGCCAAAAGAACCGACCAGCTCCAATCGGTCGCATCAATTCCTGCCATTTGTGAAATCTCACTAAACTGTGAATGGTCCGCAAAAAGGTTCCCCCTGTTAAGATGTAACATGTTGTGCGGAAACTGGTCAGAATACCCAAACTTCTTTTTAAACTGATAGATATCATAGGGATCTGCACCTGAGGATTTTTTTCTCGTCACTTCATCATGAGGTTTCATATCCAGCGTCATAATATCCAAAAGCCCGTCATTATTGATATCTGCAATATCGCTGCCCATGGAAAAAGTACTTGTACTTGTTGTACTCCCTTTTACCGCTTCCTTAAAAGTACCATTGCATTGATTGTAATATAGGTAATCATTATCATGAAAATCATTTGACACATATATATCGGGACAACCATTATTATCCAAGTCGGCAATGGATACAGATAATCCGTAACCCGTTGCGCCACCAAAAATACCAGCCTCATCACTTATATCGAAAAACTTACCCTCTTGGTTTTCAAATAATCGGTCTCCCGCCAAACTGTCCCTAACAGCTCTTTTCCCTACATCGACATAGACATCCAAATCATGTATGGAGTGATTTAATTGAAACATATCCAAATCTCCGTCATTATCGTAATCAAAAAAGGCTGATTGTTGACAATATCCCTTTAAATCCATTCCAAAATCTGACGCTTTCTCCCCGAATGTTCCATCCCCATTGTTTAAGAATAATTGATTCTCACCCTTAAACATATTCCCGTCCCATAAATAATTGACATAAATATCCAACCAGCCATCCTGATTTACATCCACTACGGTAACGCCTGTACACCAAATCCCTTTTCCCATGGGCCCTGAAACCCCAGCTTGTTCAGTACGGTCCTCGAATTGCAGACCACCTTTATTAAGGAAAAGCTTATTGGACTCCTGATTGGAGGTAAAGTAAATATCTACTAGACCATCATTATTAAAATCGGCCAAAGCAACACCGCCACCATTATGGGCATATAAATAAGTGTTGATATTAAAGCTATCACTTTCCGTGACTGTATTTGTAAAATCAAGTTGGGTCTCGTTTGGCATTAATTCAGTGAACAACTTGGTTTGCTCTTTACAGCCCAAAAGGCACAAACCAATCACCCACAAACAAATTCGGACTTCCATAAACGATTTTAACTGCTCCATAGTCAAGGTGCCTTCTCAATTCTTATAAACTGTACATCTTCATTGTTTTTGGCTACTAAAAAATAGTCTTCTCCCTTAATCTGCAATTCTTTTATATCACGAACTTGTCCATTTATTCTTAGACCAATTTCACTGTTGCGGACAGGCTTAAAGGATCCCTTGCCATCATTTAGAAGACACAAACCATAACTGGCATCATATTTCCCAATTTCCGGTTTTACTTCCCAAAGGTTTCCTCCCAAAAGAATATCCTTGAAACCATCTCCATTAATATCCTTGGAAACAATGGCATAAATTGGGGAGTATTGAGCCCTTAAAGGCAATGGCTCTAGCTCCAATCCGTCCTTGCGGTTCCAGATCACAGCGGATTCAAGATAATTTACTTCACTAACCAAGGATGAGGAAAGCTGTTCTTTGGTAAAAATCTCATCAATATGTTTAAGTTTGTAATCCTCATATTTTAAAAATCTTTTCTTTAAATATGGAAGTTGGGATGTTAAGTCATGGCGTAGTACCAAAGGATAGGACTCTTCCCCATTGTATGTACATATAATTTGTTCTATGGTACCATTTTGATCAAAGTCGTTTATATAGCAAGCTATGGGCTTATCATCCGTAGCCTTAAACCTACTGTTTAGCCCATGGTTACCAACAAGGTAATCATCGTCGCCATCGTTATCAAGATCAACGGCCTCTATGGTATTCCACCAACCTGAAAGTGTGGAAACCCCATCCATATCAGTTTTATCAAAACCAATTTCAGTCTGTTGAAAAAGTTGAATCGCCATCCATTCCCCTATCACTATTAAATCCTGTTTCCCGTCATTATTAAAATCTGACCAAACAGCATCCTTTATCATTCCCAACTCCTTTAGGCCGGGGGCAATTTCCATTGTAACATTCTTAAAAACACCTTTACCATTATTCTGTAAAATATATCCGTTTTGGGGAATTCCATAATTTCTATTCCTAAGTCGCACACCAACAAAAAGATCCAAATCACCATCATCGTCGTAGTCTTTTGCAATCACGCATGAGGTACTTTCATATGAAGATGTAGGTAGGGTTTGCCCGGATTTTGTAAAGAAACCCTTTCCATCATTTAAATAAAGTCGATCGCCAAGAGCCGATGAAGTATTTGGATATTCGTTTCCTCCACTCACCACATAGATATCCTGGTCCCCATCTTGATCAGCATCAAAGAACAATGCATCCACATCTTCAGAACGCTTGTCCTCTTCAAAACCAGCGTTAGCCTTTAAAAGCAACCTACCTTGTTCTGTCTGTAAAAAAAGTTGACTTTCAAAACCAGCTGCACCGCATAGAAATACATCTTCCAGACCATCGCCATTTACATCTGCCAAAGTCATTTTAGGGCCTTCCGTAGAACTCATTTGAAAGACCATACCATCCCTATCAAAATCACTGAAATTATTCTCAGTATGTACAAGACTTCCTATTTCCCCACCAGGAACTGTTATCAACTCAAAACCTAAATGGGAACCCTTGTTTGTCGTTGCCTTCACAGCTTGTATCTGAGTTTTCGATTCCACTATTTCAATCTTTTGATTGGCAGCTATGTTCTGTGTTTTTGATGTTTTTCCGGTAGGCCATTCCACAATGATCGAATCTATTTGAGTTTGATACTTAAGGCCAAAATTTAATACAGGGTCCACGGAAGACTGAAATCCTCTACTAGGCATTTCCCTTAAGATCTGGACTTCCCCTTTTTGGTAAAGAGACACCTTTGACCCAATGGCGTAAGTGTTCTTATCCGCCCCTTTTAACTGAACCTGAAGATAGTGCGGTTTTGGAGAAACTTTGTCTGCATGATTCCTATATACAAAGGCCTCCGTATTTACATTATTGACTACAAGATCCAAATCCCCGTCATTATCCAAATCGCCATAGGCCATACCGTTGGAAAAGCCTGGCTTATGCAGCCCCCAGTTCTCCGTTATATCTTGAAAGCCAAGTTCTGGTCGGCCAGAATAGGCCACATTGGAAATAGGCTTGGAAGGTATGATATCTATTAACTTTTTATAGTTGACGCCTTTTTCTGTTATTATACTTCTTGCCACCACCTCGCTTGATATATAATTTAAATAATCTTGATTGAGTATGTCTTGGAAAATCCCATTTGTCACATAAACATCCTTATACCCGTCTAGGTCAAGGTCTGCCATGAGTACACTCCAGCTCCAATCTGTAGCTTCCATACCTACCAACCTAGAAATTTCACTAAAGGAAATATCGTTATTGGCATCAATACCATTATTGACATGGAACATATTTCTCGTGAACTGGCTATGATACCCGTTCCTTATCTTGCTTTTATAATTATTCCAACTTTCAAAGGACATGGAGGTTTTAATACGTGATTCCTCCTTGGGTAGCATTTCGGTAACAAAAATTTCAGGGAAACCATCATTATTGATATCGGCCTCATCTATTCCCATCGAAGCCATGCTAATTGAGGGCATTTGATGCTCCAATTTCTCGGAAAAAGTTCCGTTCTTATTATTCATATAAATATAGTCCCGCTCAAAAAAATCATTACAGACATACATATCTTGCCATCCATCGGCGTTTAGATCCGTCACTATAACCCCTAAACCAAAGCCTATAGTACTGCCATATATGCCAGCCTTTGTACTTACATCTTTAAAATGACCATTCACATTTTCATACAATCTATCCCCGTTTATGGAATCTCTTAGGTGACGTTCATTCTTATTAATACTGAAAGAGCCTATAGCCCTAAAAGAATTGTTAATAATATAGGCATCCAAGTCTCCATCGTTGTCATAATCAAAAAATACGGAATGGGTGGAAAGTCCGTTGTCATTTAAACCATAATATTCCGAGCTTTCGGTAAAGCTTAAATCGCCATTATTTATAAAAAGCTCATTTTGCTTGTCATCACCATCAATATCTCCTGAATTACATACATAGATATCCAAAAGGCCATCAGAATTCACATCTACCATATTCACTCCTGTGGACCAAGATCTATTTCCCTCAACACCGGCCTGTTTAGAAATATCCGCAAACTGAAAATTCCCTTTATTTAAATAGAGCTTATTAGTTTGCAAATTGGAAGTAAAATAAATATCCGATAATCCATCGTTATTAATATCCCCTATTGCAACTCCGCCTCCATTATAATAGTTCCTATAGGTAAATACATTAAAATCCTGATCATATTCTAAGCGGTTGACAAATGAAATGCCCGTCTCCTTATTATGCATCAACTCAAATAGCTTTTTGGACTCCTTTATTATAGGTTTTTTGTCACAGCCAACAAACAGTAGAAGTCCAGTACTAAGGCATAAAATCAGATTCTTCATAGTTTATCCTCGTTTAAATTGGTCAAGTCCACATACCACAGATTAATAATTTGCCCACTCGCATCAGGATAAACAGTAATCCTTCTGTTCCCCTTGACCTTTACATAAATATCCTCTTTGTAAAAATTTGGACTTTTTATCTTAAAAGTTTTTCCTCCATACCATTTATCCATTAAATTAAGTACGTCCAACAAAAGACTATCCTTTTCAAAAATACCATCCTTAAACTTAGCGTTCTCATAATATATGGCCGCGTTCATTTCATTTATAGAATCGTTCTTAAATTGGGGATAAAAAGTCAAGGTTGCCGGATATGTCATCTCCTCCAATTTACATTGCACCCAATTGGGACTTTTTTGCCCTCCTTGTTTAAAATGCCCTTTAACGTTCATATCAAAACTATACGTTCTGAATTCCTTAAAGGGCATTTTTAGGTACAATCCTTTAAACAGGCTATCTTCACGTATTTTCTTAGCCAATTCCTTTTTTTCGTATACTTTATATTTAGCCTCGTTAGACCTATTACAACCTAAGACACCAATTAATAAGGTAAAGCCAATAATTTTAAGAAAACGATATCCCACTTTTAAACATTTATTTTTGATTCCCCAAAATTGATAGGCTATCATTAATTTTTAAAAACACAGTTACTCTTTCGTGACCTGCAATAATACTTTTTACATCGCGAACCTCCCCTTCCACGAACAATCCGGATTGGCTAGATCCAAAGGCTGAAAAACCTCCATTACCATCGCCTCTTAAAAAAAGAGCCCTATTACCATCATAAATACCTACCTCAGGTTTTGACCAATGAAAATTACCGACCAGAAGAATATCTAAATTTCCGTCCAAATCATAATCGAAAACTTCTAAGGCATAAACTGGTGAAAATTGGGCTTCTGAAGGAAGCTTTTGCTCCTCATATTTACCTCTTCTATATAAATAACATGTAGTAGCCGTATTATATACTTCCCTTATGCTTGATTTTTGCACCAATTCCGGTCCAAAAATATCTTCCACCGTCTGTTCCCTATAGCTCTTAAATTTTAAATATTTTTTTTTCAAATATGGAAGTTGTGAAACCAGATCTGTTTTTCCTATTAAAGGGTATTCATTTTCTCCTTTGAAGGTTGTTATGATATGTTCTGTTTTCCCATTGGCATCAAAGTCATTTAAATACATTCGAACCGGCTTGTTTGGACTAGCTTTGAACCTTGAATTTAAGCCGTGGTTTCCAACAACCAAATCCAGATAGCCATCAGAATCCAAATCGGCAATTTCTATGACATTCCAGAAACCATTGCTGTGCTCTAAACCAACTTCTGGAGTAATATTTACAAAGGAACCCCCATTATTTTGAAATATAGTAACAGGCATCCAATCCCCTACAACAACCAAATCTTCATCACCATCATTATCATGATCGAACCATTTAGCATCTGTTATCATTCCAATTCCAAATAGTTCGGGCGCCAATAATTCTGTTTTATTGGCAAACTGGCCCTTCCCATCATTTATAAGTATATAACCGTTGACCGGCATACCGTAATCGAAGGATTTGGAACGGGTTCCTACAAACAAATCCTGATCACCATCCTTGTCAATATCAGCTGCTATAACACAGGACGAGTTCTCGTAAAAATTGGTAGGTAGATTTTGACCGGATAGAACGTAGTTACCGTTTCCCTGATTAAAATAAAGCCTATCTTTCAAAGATGATGAAGTTGATGGGAATTCGTTTCCGCCACTGCACACATATAAATCCAAATCACCATCGTTATCGGCATCAAAAAAACAAGAACCGGCATCCATACTGGATTTATCATTTTCAAAGCTAAGTTGGGGCTTAATTGTAAAATTACCTTTGTTGTTTTGAACAAATAAAACACCTGTCTCCCCTTTTGCCCCACCTATATAAATATCAGCTCTATCATCATTATCAACATCGGCTATTGACATTTTTGTGCCCTCTGCAGATTGCATATGGAATAACAAGGGGTTACGATCAAAATCATTAAAGTTTGATTTCTTGTAGTAATAGGCCAATCCTTTGTTGTCATTTTCTAAATTGAATATTCCCTTGCCTACTGATCTATGGCTTTGCACTATGGGAATGGCATTTTCATTTAGTTGTTGGGCAAATGAAATTATTTGATCCACCTGAACATCTTTTTCTATTTCAACGGATAGATCTGGCCATTGGATTCGGATAGAATCAACTTTTGGGTTTATTCCAAGTCCAAAGTGTAATCTATAGTCTACTGATGATTGGTAGCCCCTCATTGGTGCCAGTTCTTGATATAGTTCCTTACCGTCCTGATATACTGTGACCTGGCTTCCCATGGCGAAGGTGTTTTTTTCCGTTCCCTTTAGTGCTATGGTCAAAAAATGATGTTCGGGCCGCAAAGTTTCCGCATTATTACGATAAACCGATGCTGGCATATTAACATTATTCATTACTAAATCCAGGTCCCCATCATTGTCCAGATCGGCATAGGCAGACCCATTTGAAAAAGTAGGTTTCTCAAAACCCCAATTTATGGTCTCATCCGTAAAGGTAAGGTCCCCGTTATTCCTGTAGGCGAAATTAGGCAAAGGGGTAGATGGTATGCTGTCTATAAGCTGTTTAAGAAAACTGCCCCTCTCCTCAAAAAGACGGCGCGCCGTTATAGGGTCTGCATAAAAATTTAAATAGTCCAAATCTATAAGATCTTTATAGATACCATTTGCCACAAATATATCTTTTAGCCCATCATTGTCCAAGTCCGCAATTAATGCTCCCCAGCTCCAATCTGTAGCTTCCACTCCCGAAAATCGTGAAATTTCACTCATGAATATGTTGTCCCCTTCGTCTTTATATCCTCTGTTCAATTGAAGGACATTCCTGGGAAACTGCCTGTAATATCCTGCCTTCATATTGGCCTGATATTTATTCCAATCCTCAAAAATGGCTTTAGTCTTTAAACGGGCTTCTTCCTTAGGCAGCATTTCGGTTACAAAAATTTCTGGAAACCCATCATTATTTATGTCGGCCATATCTGCCCCCATAGACCCCAAACTTATTTCACCAATACTACCCTCTAAGTCTTCAGTAAACGTTCCATCCTTATTGTTGATATACAAATAGTCTTTTTCAAAATAATCGTTGGATACAAATATGTCTTGCCAACCATCCTTATTGAGGTCCCCGATGGTTACCCCTAAACCGAAACCTATAGTGCTACCATAAATGCCTGCCTGCTCACTAACATCGGCAAAAACAGCCCCGTCATTCCTATAGAGTTTATTTCCTCCATAGGGATCCCTAATCAATCGCCTATCTTTTTTTAAATCATAATTGCCTATTGATTTTATTGAATTGTTCAGTAGATACATGTCCAGGTCACCATCCTTGTCATAATCGAAAAAAACAGCATGGGTAGAAAACCCATAATCCGCTATTCCATACTCTTTGGCCATTTCGTGAAAAACAGGGTAGGTACCTGTTTTATCCAACCCTCTATTGATGAAGAGTTCATTATTTCTTCTTTCACCTTCCGGTTTTCCAGACTTACAAATGTATATATCCAGCAATCCGTCTCCATTTACATCTGCAAAACTAACCCCGGTTGACCACACTCCTAAGGAGTTGAGCCCACTTTCATCTGTTACATCCTTAAACTCAAAATCTCCCTGATTTAAATACAGTTTATTCGAAACCATACCCCCTGTAAAAAACAAATCTTGAAGCCCATCATTGTTTATGTCGGCAATAGCAACCCCTCCACCATTATAAAAATTACGATAGGTATAGGTATTAAAATCTTCGGTATAGGTTAACTCGTTTTTAAAATCAATATTGGTTCTGGATTCAGGTAAGAAGGTAAAAAGTGTTGTTTTATTGGTTCCGGTTTGTACATCTCCAAAATCCTTCTTACAAGAAATGCAGATCAATGATAAAATGAATATAAAACTACACAAAACCTTTGTTTTCATAAAATAGTCTCTATAAATAGGAAAGACACCTAAAAATAGTGTCTTTCCTCATCAAATTAACTAACAATAATTCTTAATACGGTTAATATCCAGGATTTTGAACTAGATTTGGATTACCGTTAACTTGATCTGTAGGAATTGGGAAAACTTTTTTATTTGGATCAGTAAGGGTTTTCTCCCACCATTGGGTATCAAATCTGTTAAACCTGATCATTACCGTTCTAGCCTGACATTCAAATGCCAATTCTCTTTGAATCTCATCATAGAGGGCATCTTCAGTCAAGGGGTCAATAGCACCCAATCCTACTCTGTCTCGCACCTGTCTCACAAGTTCAACAGCTTCGGAACTTGCATTGTTTTCTCTCCAAAGTGCTTCCGCACGCATAAGCACCACATCTGCATATCTTACTGCCGGAAAATCATTTTCCATTGCGGTTCCGATACCATTTTCAATTTTAAATTTTCCAATACGCGCCCCAGATTGACTGAAGGCCTTAGGGGTTAATTCATTAATATAGGGAGTGAAAATCAATGGTGGTCCATCAGGCTCAGGATTACCTTTTGAATCAACCTCAATAGCCCCATTTGGATCATTTATAGGTTCACCTGAACTAGTGTATTGTTGACCTACAATAAACATTTGCTTCCGACCATCCGTTTCTTCAAAGGAATTATAAAATTCTTCCAAGGCCGTATAGCCATTCCATGGTCCATTTTGCAAATCATAGGTTTCCTTGTTCAAGGGGTGTAAAGTTTCCATGTGCAAAGCGAAACCGGCCCCACTCGACTTGGAATAAGGAACAACAAAAATATTTTCATTGGATCCCTCGTTTCGTATTTCGAAATTATCCAAGTAATTCGGCTCCAAAGAAAATTGCCCACCATCTATAATTTCCTGTGTGATGGCTGCTACCTTGCCCCATTGTGGCGTGCCTGTATACGTTTCGGCATTTAAATATACCCTTGCCAAAATACCCATTGCGGACCAACTATTTATCCTTCCGTACAGTTCACCTTTGGTTCCTGATGGTAAAAGTGGAATAAGTTCTTCCAATTCTGCTACAATATAATTAAAAACCTCTTGTTTTGGTGTTCTTGAAGGGCTTGCTTCTGCTGTCGCAAAGGTGGTAACCAAGGGAACATCCCCAAACAAATCCATTGCCATATAAAAATAGAGAGCCCTAAGTGCCCGTAATTCATTAACAGCTGCCTCTGAATCGGCTGCCGATGCTTGAAACTCTTCAATGAGCCTATTACACGTAGATACTCCGCTAAAACATAAGTTCCAGGCACCATTAATATCTCCAGAATTGTTTTCCCATTCATGCCTATGTAGCCTCGCCCAAAGACCACCATCATCCCAGGGTCCAAATTTTGCTGGGGCTGCACTCGTTTCTGTTGAGAGCTCCTGAAGATTGAAATAGCTTCCTGCATATCCCTTTAATGGCTCATAGGCCGTTAATATGGCAGCAAGTTGCGTATCTGTGGTAGTGTACTCCGTTTCAGGCGTTAAATCACTATAAATCTCAGTTTCAAGATCAGTACAGGAGATGACCGTAACACAAACTAGGACACCAACAATTATCGATTTCATTTTAAATGTTTTCATTTTGCAAGTTTTTATATTAAAGTCCTATATTTAAACCTAAACTAATTGTCTTGGTACGGAAATATGAATTTCTATCATCAACACCGGGTGCCAAAGGCGAACCATAAGAGTAATGAACCTCGGGATCCACACCAGTGTAACCGCTTATTACAAATAAGTTTTGACCGGAGGCATATAGTCTAAAACTTTTTATAGCAGAAGATTTTCCAACCTCAAAGTTATAGCCCAAGGTAATATTGTCCAGCTTTAAGAAATCAGCTTTCTCTACATAATAGCTGTTCCAACTTTCAGGCTGTGTCAGTTCTGGTAAATAATACTTTGTCCTTACGGGGTTGTAATTATTGGAGGCAGCAGGAGATTCATAATAGGCCCTATTAATGTTTACCAAACTATGGCCAAAAGCACCTCTCATAGTAAAATTCAAATCCAAATTCCTATAATGGAAGGAATTGCTCCAACCAATTTCAAAATCTGGCAAACCATTACCTGCCACTACGGCATCATCCTCTTGGTTAATGGTTCCATCTCCGTTTCTATCGGTGATTATTCTTCTACCTTGATCATCCAATCCTTCAAAAGTAGGAGCCATTATGTCTCCAATCTTTTCTCCTTCCTTTACACGAATCACCAAAATGTTATTCAGTCCAGGGGCACCAAGGTTTCCCAAGAATATTTGCTCCCTATCACCATCCAAACTTACAAGTTCCGTATTAAAGGTTGAAAATGTAACTCCTGTATTATACGAAAAGTCTTGTTTTTGGATTACTGCGCCATTCAACGCTATTTCTAGGCCATTCGATTTTAATTCACCGATATTCAACAAGGTATTGGGGTAAAAATTAGGCGGTACAGGTACGCTAACGGATTGTAATACATCTGTTGTGTTTCTGCTATAAAAATCAATAGAACCGTATAAACGGGAATCAAATAAACCAAAATCAAGCCCCATGTTCGTTTCTGCCTTTTCTTCCCATTTAAGATCTGGATTGGGATTTGAAGCAAAATTTACACCCTGTAAATAACGGGTGTTGTTGAAATAGCTCCTAGAACCCCTGGACAGTCTTGTGCGGCTTTCATAATTCTCATTAGGCAAATTCCCTGTAATACCGTAACCGGCACGAAGTTTTAAAACACTAAAAGGAATCTCGAACATTTCCGCAAAATCCATACCCCCACTAATTGAGTAAAAGTTACCCCATTGTTCATTGATACCAAATTTGGAAGACCCTTCCCTTCTTATGGAGCCACTAACAAAAAACTTATCCTCAAAATTGAACATGGCCCTTCCAAAGAACGAAATCAATCTCGATTCTTCCTTTTGACTGTTCATACCGGCAAATGCATCACTTCCCGTAGCCGTACCCAGTCCTAATTCCAGAGCGTTGTAAAGTAATTCATCTGTTATAAAATTGGTATTAAACGCGTTAAAATTTTCAAACGAGAACTGCTGCCAGGAATAACCGCCCAAAAGCGACACTTTAAGCCCATTGAAGTTTTTTTGGTAATTGGCCGTTAATTCAAATAATTCATTAAGCCTATCCTCCGACTCTTTTCTAGCCCGCCCCTTCTGACCTGATCCTGCTGAAAACCGAGTTTTTGAGGAAAAATACTGGGAACGGAGGTCACTCTCATACTGTAAGGAATAAAAGGCAGAAAAGTCAAAATTATCAGTAAGCTTATACTTCGCTCGTATATTTCCCAACATGGTTTTAAAGGTGCCCTCGTCCGTAACTTCATTGGCGATTCCCAAAGGGTTATGATATTCTGGAGTACTTGGCTCCCAATAGCCATTTGCTGCATCACCACCTATATAAACCGGGGCTGTTGGATCCGCAATAATTGCAAACCGAAGTGATTCATAAGGTTTAAATTGGGCATTTTTTTTCGTTACACCCCCATTAAGCGTTAAAATTAACTTATCATTCATGGCACGCTGTTCAAAATTGAACCTTGCGTTTAATTGGTCAAAACCCGTACCTAGTGCAATGCCCTCTACATCCCTATAATTAATAGAGGCCCTATAATTTCCATTGGCAGTGCCATTTGAAATTGCCAAATTGTGAACATTTGAAATTCCCGTTTGTGTCAATAAATCCAGCCAATCAGTTTTATAGCCATTGTCAACTCCACCAGCCTCAACAAATTGTTCTGGAGTAGAATTGGGAACAAATTTGGCCACACTTTCCATTGCTAGATAAGTATTGTACTCTATTCTAGCAGCACCAACTCCAACCGCTTTTTTGGTTGTTACCAAAATAACACCTGAGGCTCCCCTAGTTCCATATATTGCTGCTGCGGAGGCATCCTTAAGAACTTCTATCGATTTAATATCATTTGGATCGATCAAGGCCAAGGCACCACCTACCACTCCGTCTATAACTATTAAAGGTTGGGAATTGGCCCCAAAAGTTGATAACCCCCTTAGACGTATATTATAACCTGCATTGGGATCACCACCCGGTTTCGCAATAGATAAGCCGGCCACTTTACCTTGCAGTAACTGAGCAGGATTACTAATGTTACCCTTATTAAATTCTTTGGAATCAACACTGGCTACGGCGCTGGTTATTTCCCTTCTTTCAACAGTACCGTATCCGATACTGGTGATGGTAACCTCATTTAGTTGCGTAAAATCCTCTTCTAATGAAACATCAATTGTTGATTGTTCCAAAACGGGAATATCAATATTCTGGAACCCTACATAGCTAAATTGAAGAACGTCTGAAGGAGATGCTTGTATGGAATACTTTCCATCGAAATCCGTTACAGCACCAATCGTTGTACCTTTGACAATTATACTGACACCCAATAAAGGTATATCATCATTAGCATTAACCACCGTACCCTGAATGGTACGTTGAGTTTGTCCAAAGCTAACTAAGGTAGTCATGAATAATAGAAATGTCAATATCCCAACAGTCTTGGGAAGTCGAAATTTAAATCCGAAATGAACTGGTTTTTTTTTCATAAGTGAGTCTGGTTCGTTATTAAGTGTGTTATTTACACCTGTAAATAAAGCAAAGAAAAATGACATATGCAAGGGTCCAACATAAATATGTGTAGTTTTAACACTTTTATTTCACACCTGAAAATCAATATTTTGCAGCTATCGGTAATTTAGCTTTTAAAGAATAACTAGTTTTTTTGATAAGGAATTATCCTAATCTTGTTAAATTTGCCCCACAAAAATTCAACAATGGTATTAAATCATTATAATAAAGAAGACAAGGTTCTATTAGCGGTTGATTGTATAATTTTTGGATTTGATAAAGAAAAATTAAAGATTCTATTAGTTCAGAGAGACTTTGAACCGGAAAAGGGAAATTGGTCCCTAATAGGAGGTTTTCTTAAAAAAGAAGAAGATTTGGACAAAGCGGCCACCAGGATACTAAATCATTTGACCGGTCTGAACAATATATATATGGAACAAGTATATTCCTTCTCCAAAGTGGATCGTGATCCTGCTGAAAGAACAATTTCTGTTGCCTATTATGCCCTCATCGATATCGCTTCCCATGACAAGGAGCTTTTAAAACAGAATCCCATACAATGGTTTAACCTAAAGGATGCACCTAAGTTAATTTTTGACCACGGCCGTATGGTAGAACGGGCAATGGCCAGGTTACGTAGAAGGGCATTAAACAAGCCCATAGGTTTTGAACTTTTGCCAAAAAAATTTACAATGCGCCAATTGCAAAAATTGTACGAAGCCATATTGGATACTAAGTTGGACAAACGAAACTTCATTAACAAGTTCAATTCCTTGGATATATTGGTTAAGTTGGATGAAAAAGATATGAAATCTTCCAAAAAAGGGGCATTCCTATTTCAATTCGATGAGGAAAAATACAATCGTAAAGTAGAGGATGGTTTTAATTTTAAGCTATAAACATTATAGTTCATTGACCCTTTAGGTTGGAATTGGGCTGAATATCCCGTTACATCATTCCATAGGATAATGATCAACATCTCCATATATCAATTTCCAGATCCCATCGCGTTTTTCCCATACAAAGGTGTTTGGCCCTTGGGATTGAGAAATTGTCCCATCTTTGGCAACAAGTGAATCGGTAAATATAAATGAAGAAATCGCGTGATGATTTCCTATAGGAATAATTCTTACATTTTTCCATTCCGAATCAAAGCTTTCCAAGGATGCCATGAAGGCTTTAGTGCCTTCCCTGACGTTATCATATGCAATATAATTTCCATCTGCCAACATGATGAATTCTGGCCATAATAGATCTACAACCCCATCGGAATTCAGAGTTGTATCGGCCATATGAAAAGCATCGACCCTACTTTTCACTTGTTCAATTAAGGCTACTGAATCAATCTCTTTGACTACTACTTTTTTGTTGCAACTTAGTGGTAACCATAGCAAACACCAAAGGACCTTTAAAAGAATTCGAAAATTCAACTTTTACCAATTTTAATTAAATTTATCTACAACAAGGGTATAGGTGGAAGCTGTACTTAAATTCCTCCTATAGGTCTAATTTACTAAATCTTTTTTTTTGGGGTCAATGCCATCCCTTTGGCATTGATACACTATTATGTTATTACAGGGATCTCGCTGTTACAACGTTATAGGTTCCAAGCACCAAATCCTCATCCATAAAAATTGAGGGTGCCTTTTCACCAGAATCTTAAAAAATAATTCTCACTCATTAATTTAACCCCTTTGTTAGCACATGACATTCAAATATTTGATTATAAAAAATTGTCATTATCACGCAACTTCATTATGTCAAATCGGCATGATTTTAAAACTTTATTAATAATTTTTTTCTGAATTTCTTAAAAGAATTTTAAAAATTTATCAATGGAACAGGGCCCCCACATTTTGGCATTTTATTTGTCCGATATTTTTCAGATTATTTGAATTATTGTTTAACCTAAATTTTTTTGTAATTATGGGCAATCTAGTAACAACAAGAAAAAATGGCAGTAAGGTAAGCACAAATTCGAATGGCCTTAGCTATCCAACATGGTCCTCTTGGTTGGATGAAGCGTTCAATTGGGAACTACCTTCAGTTTTTACTACAAATTATAATTCCTTGCCCGAAGTAAATATCAGGGAGACCAAGGATGCCTATTTTGTAGATATGGCGGTACCAGGATTGAAAAAATCAGATTTCCGTATCAATTTGGATAATCAAGTGCTTTCCATTTGCACAGAAGTGGAAGAAAACAACGAACAGAAAGAAGACAACTTTATCCGTAGGGAGTTTGGCTATTCTTCTTTCAAGCGTTCGTTCTCACTACCAAAAACGATAAACGAGGATGATATCAATGCGAAGTATACCGATGGGGTATTGAGCATTCACCTGCCCAAAAATGAAGAGGCTATCCAAAACCCCGCCAGAACTATCAAGATTTCATAAGAGTCTAGTTTTAAAAGGCCGGTATTGCCGGCCTTTTAATTAATTCAATCGTGTTTACGTAATAATCGAATAGGAACTTTAAATTATCTTAAAAATGAAAGTATTTGGAAAAAAAATAGGAAAAGACCTTAAAATCCCACCGTTTATAGACAACTTTATCGGGAAACTTTTACCTAACAAAAACAAGGATAACGAAGAGCTGGTAACAATTCCATCGACCAATATCAGTGATGAAGAAAAAGCTTTTGAACTCTCGCTCGCTTTGCCGGGATTGGACAAGAACGATGTTAACATAGAAATAGAGAACGAGTGCATTATAGTAAGTGCCCACAAAGAACAGAGCAGAGAGGAAAAGCATAAAAACTGGGTGCGCACAGAGTTTGTAAGCAATTCGTTCTATAGAGCCTTCGGTCTACTACACTGCTCCCCATCTGTAAGACAGATTAAAGGTATTCCTTAGTTTATCATGATGCCAATTTTTTAGCATTATAAATTTGATCTGGCGGCACTTTCCCTATTTCGGTATGCCTTCTTTTGGTATTGTAGAATTCGACATACTCCCTTACCATTTGATAAAGGTCCAGACCACCATTGGGCGGGTTAAGGTATATCTTTTCGTATTTGATGGATTTCCAGAAACGTTCGATATAGATATTGTCCAATGCCCTCCCCTTACCATCCATGGATATCTGGATGTCGTGCCCTTTGAGCACCTCTATGTACTGGGTACTGGTATATTGGGATCCTTGGTCGGAATTATGTATCTCCGGGCTGCCATATTTGGCAATGGTGTCCTCCAAGAGTTCTATGCACCATTGTTTGTCCATCGAGTTCGAAACGCTCCAGTTCAGTATCTTTCTACTGTGTACATCGATTATGGCGTTCATGTACATGAACCCGCGTAACATGGGTATATAGGTGATGTCGGTCTGCCAGACCTGATCGGGCCGTTCTATTTTAAGGTCCCTGAGCAAGTAAGGGTACTTGTAGCTCTCGGGATCCCTGATAGTGGTCCTGGGCTTTCTGTATATGGTCCGTAGGCCCATGAGCTTGTACAGCCGTCTTGCCCTTTTTACATTGACACGGTACCCAAGATCAAGGTTTAGGTAATCTGTCATTCGCTCCACCCCATAATAGGGGTGTTCCAAGAAATGTGCATCGATCTCTTTCATGAGCTTTAGGTTCAACATACTCTCACTTCTGGGCCTGTAATAGAGACCGGAGCGGTGGATATCCAGGAGCTTACATTGTTGGACAAGATTTAGCCTTGGATGGGACCTTACCACCTTCTGTCTTCTTTCGGTAGTGCTCATTTGCCCAAGGCTTTCTTTAAAAAATCGTTCTCCACTTGCAACTGACCGATTTTATTGTAAAGCGGTCCGGTCCCGGAATCGGGATCTTCTTTTTCAGCTTTTGGCCCGAAGGCCAGATCCGCATTTTCTAAAAACTCGCGTTTCCAACCTGATATTTGGTTGGGATGCAATTCGAATTTGGCCGCAAGCTCTTGCAGGCTGCTCTGCTCCTTTATCGCCTCAATGGCCACTTTGGCCTTGAACGATGAACTGAATTTTCTTCTAGATCTCTTCATATTTGACAGGGTTAAATTACAACTTAACTTGCTGTCCTAAATTTGGGGAGTATTATACTAATCCACAACTATATTGTGCTTTCTTAGTTTACTAGCTAGTTTTTCTTCAAGATTTTCTAAATCATTATTATTAATCTCAATTAATTTAAACTTATACTTAGCATAGAGGCCTAATTTATTTTTTTTTCTTTCTGCATATCTTTCATTTTCCTCTAAACCCCAAAATTCAATATATAATTTTTGAGATGGAATGTAGAAATCGCAATACATTTCTTCATCAATATTTAATTTTCTTTCATAAGCATGGGCTATGCCATTTTTATATAAAAAATCATCGATAATTACTTCCGCTCGACTCCTCACATAATGCCCATCAGGTGTTCTATAATTAGCAGGGAATTTTTTTCTGAAATCATCGGTTTCATTTATCTCTTTTTCCTCCTTGACTAAATCATCAACATTTCCAGTTGCTTCGTTTATCAGTCTTATGAAGTGCTTATTGTCGGTTAATTCTTTACTCCAAACAACATAAGGTTTTCCATTTTGGGCTTCCATTTGTATTGCTCCATTTTTTAAACCTGGTTCTGTACAAATCCAGCCACCTCTATCTTTTTCGATCCAACCTAGCTCAGATAAAAATAGATTTACCTTTTGTCTTGAAATCTCATATTGATCTCCAATTTTAGTAACATTTAAAGTTTCAGAGTAATCAGTAGTTTGATTCAGGTCAATATTTATTGGCCATACAATATACTCCCCGAATTTGGGATTATATTTAATATCACCTCCTG
Source organism: Arenibacter flavimaris (assembly GCF_030291335.1). NCBI lineage: Bacteria > Pseudomonadati > Bacteroidota > Flavobacteriia > Flavobacteriales > Flavobacteriaceae > Arenibacter > Arenibacter flavimaris. The sequence goes on along the minus strand of NZ_JASWIM010000037.1, from coordinate 9,821 downwards.
CCATCCTGCCTTCATTTGTTAAATTCCATTTATCATCTTTTTTATATATCCAATTATTATTTGAAAGAATTTTAAACAATTCATTAGTTTCGATTCCTCGTTCTTTAGATAAAGCAGTAGCTGATATTTGTCTCATATTACAAAAACGTATATGGATAGTAAATATTATGAATTATGTTTTATATGCATTTCATGGAATAGTTATATTTGAAGTAGAGGTTAATAGGCAATTTTTCTATTAAAATTTGAAAAATGTAGTGATTTAGAAATAGTATAACCATACTAGATTTTATCACTTAGCTATAAGGCAAGAATAGCGTTAACTCATTATGAGATAAGGTTGTAAATCTTTGCAAAGTATTCCCTATTCATCAAAAAAGAAGTCATGTATTTCTATGATATTTCCCCGTTTAATTTGAATTAAATTTTTGGTTTCCTTTAAATAAATACCAAGGGATTTTTCATTGTAAATAAATTTCATTTCTTCATTGTAATCGGTAGTTACGTACATGTCCCCAGAAAGTTCATAAAAGGGAATTGTAGTTTTGCTTTTTACTTTTATTCCTTTATTTACAATTTTACCATCGGTAAGTTGTTCCCTAACAAAAGTATCATTTTTTTCTCCCGAGGCAACTTTGGTATAGGAGGTCATCATATTGATCCATTCTTTAGAATCTATTAAAAACCAGCGTACTTTATCAAAGTCTATACCGAATTCATTTATCCAACCATAGCTGGTAAAGCCAAGCAAAATTTGCTTTTTTCCATCCAACTCCGGTTTGTCCTGAGGTACAAATTCCTGAATTTTAAAGGAGATTACGGATGTTTCCGACATGTCCTTTAACTTTTTGCCGTTAAAATCCAGTGTTTGCAAAGAGAAATTAACCAATTCCGGATTATTGGACAAGATCCATTCGGTTGCGGTTAACTCCGCGCGTTCCTTCATCTGCTCTACCGCTGCAATCCCGGCACCAATGGCCAACAACGCTCCTGCCCCAGCGGCTATTGCGGCACCATTATCTTGGGCGTGTGTATTCTTTGGGACTAAAAAAGTGATGATAAGTAAAAATAATAAGGTAACTTTTTTCATAATTTGATTTTCTGAATTAGATGATTGGTTATAAATTTTACTCTGTAGTGCAATATTATCAATAGGCAAGTTAATTACAGTTAACCCGGAAGCAATGCGGAAAACCGCAATTGCGTGCAGTAATTCTGCATTAGTTTTGAACCGGGCGATATTGCCAAACATGAAATCAATATTTAATCTAAAGTACTTTTATGAAAATTAAGTCTATAGTCGTATTATCCTCAATTCTTATAATATTGGGGAGTTGTAGCAAGGAATCTACATCAGATGAATTTGAACAAGCCAATGGGAAGGTAGCCGAAAAATTAATTACTCGGATGGATATGATATCTGTTCAGGATTCAGAGGAAAACGCATCCTTATTTATTAATTATGATTCAAAAAACAGGGTCAGCAGTTTTACCGACGGTTACGATTCTAACGTTCTTGTCTACGAGGATGACGAGCTGTCTACCATTTCAGGCGGAAGTGAACCGCTGCAAACCAGTGAATTTTATAATATGCCTTATGATATTTTTCAATTTGGAGAGGTTCTAGAATACGATTCTAACAAGAACCCTTCGATTATAAGGCTACTTGAAGAAGATTATGAAGGGAGTATACAGGAATTTAAGGTAGATGTATCTTACGACCCAACACCTAACCCTTTTTTCTATACCCTAAAAGCAGCTGGTGCTATTGCCGTATTGGATAAGGTCCAATTCAATATCGGTTTGTCTACTCAATCACCAGACCTCATTCAAGCTAGAAAACTGTTGCCATTGAACAACATTAAAAAAATAGTAGTCACAGATGTTGAGCGCGGATCAGTTACATTTCAATTAGTTGCGGACTATGTTTATGATGAAGATGATTACCCGATTTCCGCCACCTTCACAGCTATTTCTGAAAATGATGGCACTAGTATTTTCTTAAAAAAATATGAGTACAAATAACCCAATTATAGTCTTGAAGTAAAAATAACTATCTCAATACTTCGGATTCCAATAAAAGCTTTATTATCGTAAATAAGGATACCCCTTAGAGGGTATCTTTTTTATATTATAGGTTGGTAAGTTGGACAAACTCCTTCATTTTATATAGGATTCGCTCCCCAATTTCTCTTTCCTTTTATAATGCAAAAATTGGAATCATTATATTACGGAAAGGCGCAAGGGATACCCAAATTTTTTCGTTTTATTTGTGATATACGGCCATTCAATTTCTATCGAGTAGCATTGATGTTTTTTTAAATAAAATTTGAAACAGTATAATTGCCTTATGAGGAAGCCAAAAATAGAATTAATTAAATCCATTGCTATAGTAATCTTACTTGCATTTATCTCTATTTCTTGGGGTAATATGCAAAACAGTTCAAAACAACTGGGTGAGAATTTTACTTTGAGAGATCAGGAAAAGGAAAAGTTGGTCGAATTTTCTGAAACTGACACTACCAAATTAAAGCACTTAAAAGGCAAAATCATAAGGATCCTTGATGGTGATACTGTAGAAATGCTTTATGGAGAATTACCTATTAAACTTCGATTGGAACATATTGATGCCCCAGAAAAAAGAGGAAAACAACCTTTTGGGAATAGGGCTAAACTTGCAATTTCTGACCTATGTTTTGGGCAAATGGTTAAAATCCGATCCGATGGTAAATTTGATCGCAATGGAAGATTGATCGGGGTTATTTTTAATAAGGACAGCTTAAATGTGAATAAAGAAATGGTACGCCTGGGCATGGCTTGGCACTTTAAAAAATATTCGGATGACATGAGCTATGACGAACTGGAAAGAGAAGCACGAGCCAGCAAAGTTGGCTTGTGGAAGGACCCCAACCCTATAGCGCCATGGGATTATAGGTAAGATGTTATTTGGTAGTTTACAAATTATAGCCTTCCCTAAAAATGAAGCCTTAACCTCTAGGTATAGCTATATTACCAGGCGTTTTTTGATAGCTCAGATTCAACAAATGTTCGAAGATTTTCAGATAATGGAAAAAATATTCCATTAATTCGTTTCATCAAATAACCATCCTCTTTCATGTATTTTTTATGCAGCTCTTCAGGGTCATTAAGTAATTTGGTTATTTTTCTTTTTTCACTCTTAGAAGTCCTATCATTTTTTAACGCATTTTGAAGCTTAAGTATATATTCATTTTCAGAATATGCATAAAAACTTTCAATTGACTGACTTAAATCCATAATTCCTTCATGCACAAAATCATTAATCACAAGCCTATACCTTCCTTCTTTGATTGAAATATTAAAAATAAATTTTAAGGTTTTCCACAATGAATTATAGGCAAGGGATGTTTGACCTTTTAAAATTATTTTATTCTTTAAATCCAATTGAATTACATCTTTGGCAGAATTAAAATTAAGTGCTATCCATTCTTTTGCTAAATCATGTATTTGTTTTTCAGTCCCATTAACCTCATAAACTTGATCTAAATAAACTGTTCGATTTATAGAATCAAATACTATTTGACTGAATATAATTTGAGTTGATAATAGAATTATAATAGAGAGTATTTTTTTCATTATTATAGTTTTAGACTAATTTTAGTTGAATTATCAATATTTGAAACTAGTTGATACCTGACACAGGATTTATGACTTAGTAATTTTCTAAGCTAAATTTATTATATAGCTTTTTGATATATACTCTTCCCGCCACCAAAGTAATTGGAGTAAATATGTTGATAGACGTTAGCTGTTTTTATTCCAACTTCTTCATCGGAGTAGGAATCTTGGGGCAAATACAGCAAGTTGTCATAAATAGTGCTTTTTACCTGGGCTTTTATTTGTCTACTTTCTCTCCATTTTTCAATTTTAAGCTTTTCGGTCTTTAATACATCTAATGTTTTAGCTGCTACCTTCTTGACTTCTTTTAATTCTTTATCGGATAGCTCCTTACCTTCCTTCAGCAAATCAAAAATGGCAAGTGTTTCCTGATCTTGTAAATTTTCTCTAACGACTCGTTGTTCCTCAAACGATAAATCCTTTATGAAGGTATTTAGGTTATCAAAGGTCCTAACAGTATCCTCTAAACTCTTTCCCCGGTTATACTCGTCTATTATTTCTTTATAGCGCTCGTAAAACTGAATACGGAGTGGGTTCTCTTTTAGCATTTGCTCCAAACGCTGCTCAATAGCTTCTTGCAAATTAAAAACCAGGGTGTTTTTTCGTGGTGTTTTGGCAAAGGCCGCTTTTAGCTTGTCAAAATCCAATGATGATAAATCTACATATACTTCTTCCTCATCCTCATTTACTTCTGGATTTCGTATAACAACACTGTCACTGACTATGGCTTGTAAATCCATGATAATTTGTATGACGTCTGCCGATTTCACATTTTGGTTTAAAGCAGTGTATATTGCTTCAATGGCATTATAATCTTTAACATGTGGCTTAAGCTTTTCTGAAGGAAATAATGCTTTATATTTTCTAAACACGTTACGAGCCATCATTTCAAAGGTGGTACGTGTTGTTTCATTTAAACAAACACAATCTGTCGCATCTTTTATTTTTGCGATTTTAGACATGGGTTTCGCATCTTTTAAATCCTGAAGCGAAAAATTAAGTTCTTTCAAATAAGCCTTTACATCCTTGATCGATTGTTCAATTTCAACACCTTCCAAGGGCTCAACAGGTTTTCCTTTTGGTTTTCCTTTGACACCAGTTTTATCCCCTTCACCATAAATAGTATAGGCATGTTCCAATTGCTTGTAGACATTTCCATAATCTACAATTAAACCATTTTCTTTTTCGTCATCGTAAACTCTATTGGCCCTAGCAATAGTTTGCATTAACGTATGGCCTTTTATAGGTTTATCCAGATACACCGTAGATACACAAGGTGCATCAAAACCAGTAATCCACATGGCGCAAACAATGGCTAGACGAAAAGGATTGTCTTCATCCTTAAATTCTTTCTCTAAATTGCGCTCTACAATCTTTCTGCGATGAACTTCAATATCTAAATTCATTTTACGGAATTTATCTACTTCGTTTTGCTCGCTGCTCACTACCACACAAACTTCAGTTTCTTTTACTTTGTTGTATTTACGTTTTAGCTCCTGTTCTTCTTGTTGGTCTTCGGCATTTTTAATCCGTTGTTCCAATTCTTTTAAATATTCCGGCCAATAATCTTGTATGAGTTCATACATTCTTACAGCTGTTGGCTTATCCAATGCCACGTACATGGCTTTACCTTGATAACCACGTTCGTTAAAGTGCCACACCAAATCCTTGGCAATGGCATCCAGTCTAGGTTGTGCTGTTAGTATGGGATAGTCTCTATTGAAAAGGTATTCCAATTTTTTCTTTTGGTCATCATCCAGGTCTTCATTTTCAAAAACCTCAGCCATTTTTTCATCCAGTTCTGGATTCGTAATGTCCAACTTTTCACCCCTATTTAAATAGCGCAATGGTAAGGTGGCTTCATCTTCAATGGCGCGTTTAAAATCGTAAATAGATACATACTCACCAAAGATGTTTTTGGTTAGCTCTTCCTCTTCTTTAATTATTGGTGTTCCTGTAAACCCTAGATACGATGCGTTTGGCAAACCGTGAAAACGCATGTTTCTGGCATAGGTTCCAGATTGTGTTCTATGGGCCTCGTCGCTAATTACAATCACGTTTTTTCGTTCTGTAATTAAAGGATATTCGCTTTCTAGTTTAGGGTCTATGGAAAATTTGTGAATTAGTGTAAAAACGTATCTATGATTCTCTGAAAGCAACTCGCGTAAATGCTCACGACCAGTCATCCCTTTTTTCTTTCCGGCAATCACATTTTTATCATTCACCACACCAACGCCAGAAAAGGTATCATACAACTGATTTTCTAATTCGGTTCTATCTACTGCAATTAAAAAGGTGTAAGAACCCCCTAATTTCCGATGGATTTTTTCGCATAAAAAGACCATTGAATAGGATTTACCAGAGCCTTGTGTATGCCAAAACACTCCAAGTTTACCCTCTAAATCTTCAATATTATGGACATTTTCTATAACCTTGTTTACACCAATGTATTGATGGTTTTTGCACATCAGCTTTACCACATCGCCATGGGAATCATCAAAAAGCAAAAAGTTCTCGAAGATATCCATGAAGCGTTGCTTATCACAAGTGCCACGGAGCATGGTGTCTAAACTCACTTCACCTTCCTCCTGTTCTTCAATACGTTTCCAATCGAGAAAGTATTTAAAAGGGCTTGTTATGGTGCCTACCTTGGCATCTACACCATTACTTAATATGATGAACGCGTTATTATGAAACACCTGTGAAATGGTGTCTTTGTAATCTTTTAAATTATCGTTATACGCATGTCGTAAATCTTGATGATGCGCTTTAAGTTCGAAGAATATTAACGGAATACCGTTCACAAAACCAATCACATCCGGACGCCTTAAATAGAGCTCGCCAAGAACCTCTAGTTGTCTTACTGCCAGAAATTGATTGTCTTGATAGTTGTTAAAATTAAAAACCTTTAATTTGGTTTTTATGAGTTCATCTTTATCATTGGTGTAACTTACAGGGACCCCATTTTTTAACAGGTCGCTTTTTTCTTTGTTTATTCTTGGTAAGGTTTGGTCTGCTACGTTTTGAGTGATGCGTTCTATAGCCTGCTCATAAGCCAACTCTGGAAGATCCGGATTTAAATCTTTAAGTGCTTGCAACAAATAGCGTGTTAAAACTACTTCACTTTTATCTTCTCTTCCTAATAAACTATCCGGTCCAAATGACTCATTACGCCAAGCAGTAACAACGGTCCAGCCCAACTCTTCCAAGACTTCTTGAGTGGCGCTTTCTATTAAACCATCTTCGGAATATTCGTAGCTCATAGTTTTATTTTAATCAATTAAGCCAATTTTTAAATTGCTCACTTATGTTCTCTTGCCAATTCTTTATATTGTTATTGACTTCAACAGTAATCACACTACATTCTTTCTCTAATGGATGACTGGTAGTCGGGTCTAAAAATAACCCATGTCGTTTTTCGTTTTTAATTCCTGGATAAACTAAAGCTACTTTTTTCGCCTTATAGTATTCGTGGTAAACGTACATCTGTCTTAAATCATCAGGTGATGGGTTATATCCACTCAAATTTTTCCATTTGGTATCTAAAATAAAACTTTCTTCTCCGTTTTGTATCCAAATATCCGGTTTCATACTAGATCGATTTCCTCTTTCTGGTTTCCAAAAATATTTAGTTGTTTGCGCTGTAATTTGAGACTGATTCTTTTTGTGTTTTCTTAAACTCTTAAATATGAATTTCTCCCAAAGTAAATTCATATCAAACATAAGCGCTAAGACATTATTTCTACCCTTACTAATATCCGGATGATAATGTAAAAGCAACAATTTGGCAATTTCTATACCCTTTTTATAATGCTCTGTTTTTCTATTAAAAGCGAAGTTATTAAAAGTTGATTCTGTTACTTTTAAATCTGGCATTTCTGGGAAATTCAATAGTAAAGAACCAATTCTGCTTTGTAAAGAAGCGTTGGTGTTTATATGCTTTATGAGTTGAATAGTTTTGTATAAAATAAAATGTAATTGATGGTCTACATCATAAGAAGTATGACGAACATAAAACCGTTCTTGGTGGGTAACGTTATATTGAATGTGTTTACTAAACTGCAAACTTCCTTTTAATGCAGATACATTGCCTTCTTTTTTTCTGTATTTTTTGACTAAACCAGAATGCAATAAATACTCAACTTCTTTAATAAATAGCTCAAAATATAAATCGAGTATTGTATTCGGTTTTATTTTTAAATTACTTGAACTTGTTGATTTAATATCAAAACCACCAACAGACCGCATCATACCTATTAAAATATCACGCCATTTATTTTCTTCTATTTTAGAATTTGAACTTTTATCTGCTTTAGGCAACACTTCAATAAGGGTTTTACCTATTTGAATAACACCAACATATTCGTTAAACTGAACTCCATTATAGATTAATTTGAAAAACGGAATTCCAGAACCATAATAATGCTGTAAAGCTTTAAATTGGTCTTCAGAAATTCGTTTTTCACCCATATCTAAACGAAGAACTTCATGTTCAAAAACAACGATATGTCTATTTTCATTACTCAATAGAACCTTTCATTAAAAGTTGAATGGCTTTATCAAAAGACATATCAACATTGTCAATTTTATAATTGTGCTCCCTATTTCTGTAATCTATGATTTCATAAATATCCCTTTCTTCAAAATCACTACTGCTTTCATGATCAAAATCTGCAAAAGCATCGGTATTTTTATCCCAATCTTTTTTGTTCACAAAGCCTTTTCCTAAAACCAGACCTATTTTTCCAAAATCTCCAAAAAAGTATTCTTGTAACAATGGGATGATGTTTTTATAGAATGCTTTTAAAATTTCTTCTGCTTCATCTTTACCTTCTTCTACCATAAAATAGGCATGACCAATGATATGATCTTTATCTAACAGCTTGTCTATACGACTATTAATTGTTTTAAGAAGCTCAGAAGCTTTATAATTATAGACTGTATAATCTAATTGAGAAAGACTATAATCTGGTGGCATTTCTTGAAAACTGAAACGTCTTCTTAAAGCAGTATCTAAAGCTTCAACGCTTCTGTCTGCTGTATTCATAGTTCCAATAATGTATAGGTTTGGTGGTACACCAAAAGATTCTTTACTATATGGAAGTGTAACTTCTAAAGACTCATTATTACCTAAGCGCTTATCCTCTTCTATAAGTGTTATTAATTCTCCAAAAATTTGAGAAACATTTCCTCTATTTATTTCGTCAATTATTACAACAACGGGCTCGGCATATTTACCGTATTCCTTTATTGAATTGTTATAAACTCCAGCATTAAACTTTGTTAAGTTTTCTTTATCATCAATAACCTTAATTTCCTTAGATTCTTCAATTAAGTCTTCATTGGGCTGAAATTGATTTGATTCGTAATCTTTTAAGCCTCCAAATACAGCATAAAACTCTGTAATTCTTGGAGTGATTTGTACAGCATCCCTAACCTGACTTAAGCTTTTTATTTCATCAATGCTTTTAAAGGTGTCGTATAACTTTTGAATATTTTCTTTGGTTAAGGGAGCAGAGCTCTTTGCAATTGAATCCTTGGCCCTTGCAATAATAGAATTATTTCGGTTTATCTCTTTTACTTCTACCTCATTTCCTCTTAATGTTTTATAAACTGGAGGTTTGTTAGTATCAACCAATAAGGAGAGGTGATTAATAAAAGAATCGTATAAATCATCAAATGTATACTCCCCAGATTCTTCGTTAGATTTAATATATTCATTGTAACATAAATTTGCTGCATTGGCACAGGCTTTCTTAAAAATACCTGATTCAATATCATATTTTAAAAAGCTATCACTGTCTTCAGGCTTTTGAGGCTTAATGCCTTCTATAAAGTCCTCGTAATTCATGCTTTGGTGAAATGTTGTAAACAATATTCGACCTTTCCTTGATAAAGTGTCAAATTCTTTCTTTATTACTTTTCTGTCTTGTTTAAGGTCGAAATTTGGATTTATTATGGATATAGCTTTATTTATAGTATGATATGTTTTGCCTGTTCCTGGAGGGCCAAAAAGTATTTGGTTTAAAGGTGAATCCATATAATTAACGTGAGTTCGATATAAGGACTATCCAATTCTTTGAAGGTTGTCTATATTGATGTTTGGTTTTGTTGGGTAAAAGGCATATGCAATGAGTCCGGAAACCATATTTGTGATGAAGTTT
>NZ_JASWIM010000036.1:0-58957 GCF_030291335.1 Arenibacter flavimaris | reverse complement strand
CTTGGGATAAAATATAACGGATTCAATCCCCATAGCATTATAAGCGCAAAACCGACACCGCATAGTTCAACGGCGGATTAAATCAAACTGCGCCGTTGGCTTACATGATTTAATCCTATAATGGTAGGTCTCATTTTTCACATATTCATTATCCATTATTACGTTATACTTTGCACATAGATCAGTATATGTATCCAATAAAGCCTCATCGCCTTCCTTTAAAGAAGGCTTACAATAGCCATTTTCATAGGTAAGATTCATCGTCGCTACACTCAATTTTGCCCGATAAACACATAACGATGCCTTTTCTACCCGCGTACGCACCTCTTCCGATTTTGCCAATGATAATGCTTCCTTAAAAAAAGAATCTATTTGATCTACTGTTTCTGCATTTAAGCATAAAGGTGCTTCAGTAGAAAAAAGACCGGGGTGCCTCTTTTCTTTTTCAATCAAATTGTGATAATAACTTAAGTAATCAATGATAGGTTGTGCGGCTTCCTTATAATGCATCCGACAGAAGTCGATTGTTTCTTGCCAACTATCGCGGCCAGGTTTCCATAGACAGCGCGAAATTACATAATTTCGTAAGTCGCTTAACTCCGTAGAAAAACCATTTCCGGCTGCCTGCATAAATACGCCACGACCACTATTGTCTGCAAAATATTCCACATTATTTCCAATGGTTTGTAAATTTGGAAAAGGGAGGAGAAACGCCCTGAAATTGACATTATAATTCCAAATAAAGATGTTTTTGGCTATTTTGTTCCAATCATCCATATCCTTACTAAATTCTTCGTTCAGAATACAGGTAGGATCGTCAATCGCATGAAAATTACAACATTCAATACTACATAACATGAGCATAACATTGTCTCTAGGACGTATTGTTTTCGGTGGCTTACGCGTGTATTCGTAAGCATAGGTGCCAATTAAAACCTCTGGATGCGTTTTTTCAACACGCTCTGCAACTGCATTGACAAAAGAAATCATGGTACCCGCATGGGATTCCTCTTGAGCATCGAGAGCAGCACAAGATTCGCAGGTGCAGTAACTACCATTATCCATTTGTGCAACGTTAAAATTCTTTCTTGTAGGATCTTTCTCAATGGCCTCCAAAGTAGCCTCCGTTACAATGTCCAGAACGTCTTTATTGGTTAAACATAATTGTGGTCCACCGCCATGCATGCTAACTTCTCTCCTTCCGTTAACCAAAGCATAGTATTCTGGATGTTCTTTGCCATAAATGGAAGGGGGAACAAGATTAGATACATTATGACTTACACGTATATACCCCGTAATACCGCCAAATTTCTCTTCACCTTTGACCGAATTAGTGCGTAGTTTAGCTGCAAACGAAGGGTTTTGGAGTGTTTCACCATAATGGGAAGAACGAAAAGCAAAAGGAGGAACGTAATTATAATTTCGCCCTTTGATCCTAAAATTCCCATTTTTCCCTTCCTGTGGATAGAAAGTATGATCATGGGTCAAGAACCGAACACCACAATATTTTTCAAAAAACTCATATACACCATAAAGAGTACCCCGGGCTTGCCCCCCATAAATAGCAATTTGATCCTTAGAGATATCGATATTAAAACCTTCTTCACCAAGCTTTTTCGTTGTTGTCTTAAAACCAACTTTAACAGCTGCTTTAGGGCCTATTAAAATGGTTTTTCCAATCTTTGATTCGGTACTATCTATAGGCAACTCTTTACCTGTAAATTCTCTAAAAAGCCTTTGAAATTCAGTTGCAGCATACAATTCTGATGCTGTTGCGTTAGAACTGCAAAAAATCCCGTTAAAAGTGGACAAATTTGGTCCATCTGCGGGTAGGGAATCCCATTCTTCTTCTGAAAATGAAGATGCTACCTTTGGTGAACATTGTATTAAAGAACCCATTAATAATATAAAAAACACCCTTTTTAAGAAAGTAGGTTGCATCTTTTCTTTCATTTTAATATGTATTTAGATTTATGAAAATAACAATTTATAAAACAAAAGACCATGAATATTAAAATATACGAATTCTGGGGCCCACGGAGATAATAACTCCTGGGTCGGTCGCAAAATTTTAGGATCAAGGGTCGAGGTATTGAACCTAGATCCCGCCGAAAATGGCGGGATTAGTTCAACTTGCAATTTTCAGTACGTCTTACTGCCTTCTCAAAATTGAGTTTCACTAATAATACAATCTAAAATCCAGTAATTTGCATACGTTGTAATGTCTTTGGTGCAACTCTTCCACCACATCCAACATATTATCATCTTCTTTAAATAAGTTGAAGAATGCCTTATCAAGATTTGCGCTACTTATTCCATTAAATTCATTACCATAGCCAGAAACACCTTTTGCGCCAGTGATATCCAAAAAATATTGTGCTTCTTCTTCGTCCAAATCCAGAATTTTAGTATTTGAGAAGTGCAAGATCTTTCCTTTTAACCTTCCTTCAAAAATTTCAGCAATTTCCTGCAAACTATAGTAATAGCCATTTAGGCAAATACTATTGGCCTCACCGGACATGACCAAATAGATGATTTCATAATCCCTAAAATGATGGTCGTCCAAAACCAATGCATTTAAGCTATCTTCCAATCCTTCAATGGTGTCGCATGTTTTATATATGCTAGCTACCCCATACTTTATGGCCAATTGCCCCAGGTTTTCCTGTGTTTCGGTAACCTTGTCCGTTTCTATTTCTTGAACCCCTTCCAAACAATAAATGAAATAATCTGCATCTATAAATTGTTCTTGGGGTAATTGTTGTCTTTTCTCTAGCAAGTTTCTGAAATTGTATAAAGTATGTTAAACACAAAATTACTGTAACTCTTCAAGTTTTTCAGCGTTTTCATATAAAATCCCATTCCACACACATTTACAAATTACTTGTCTATTGTTTTATTTAATATTTGTGAATCTAGATTAAGATTTGATTTGAGCAACTTATTTTTGTCTAGTTTACACCAGTCCCGCTCACAGGAATGATAATTTCAGAATTGTTGTAGTCATTGCTGATTACGATATTGCCATTGTAGGGTCTTTCTTCTGTGGGTCTAAAATTAATTTGAACATTTTTTGGGATGTTCATATAATCTGAATCCATTAAAAAGGGCGACCCTCCTACAACATCGAATCCATTAGGTAAGGAGATGGAAATATTTATAGGGTCAAAGGTTTCCTTAGATAAATAAAAAGCTGAACTTTTGGAACTTGCCGTATTAATCTCTCCAAAATTAATGGTATTGGTTGTGGTGGTTACAGGATCTCCCGTTGAGTCAGTCCTATAAACAACAGTATTGCCTTCTATATCCTCGGGTGGTAACCATCCAGTCCCCGTTCCGTTTTCATGAAAAAACTCTACAACGAATGTTCCGGAATATGCATGAACATATTCAGCTTCTGCCTTCATGGTTACTGTTCTTGTTCCATCCTTTGGAATAATAAAATCAACGGGAGGTTCAAGCCTTTTACTTATTGTGGGGCTACCCTCCTCAATTTCCTCCCTGATCCAAGCCAGCTTCAGGTCATCTGGAGAATTATTGGTTATAGCTACATCAAAGCTTACCTCATCCTCACTTTTTGGTAAGGTTTGAGGTAAATTATGGGTAACACTCACCCTATTCATAATAGCGTTGGCTACCGCCTCCATTCTAAGACTGGAATCCTGACCATGTAAGCCATCATCAAAGTCGGGGTTGATATAAAAGGATACTTCCGTGGTATATTCCCGTATTTCCTTAGGAGCGCACGATAGTTCCATTTCAAAAGATCCTTGGGGCGGTATGGTCAATGGCCAATCACCAGCACTTGGATACTCCACCCTGAAAAATTCCGACTGCCCTGTTGAACCTTCTTCTGGTTGCGTATAGACACCATACAAGGTAATTTCCTTATCGGTTTCATTAAGGATTTCTACCTTATACCGCGATTTTCTATTTACACCAATATCTCCAAAATCCAAGTCGCCATTCACCGTTAGATAAACACAATCCCTTAATTCATCCCCATCCTTAATAAAACAGAATTCTATTTCCTTATCATAAAGCAACCAATCACCAAATAGAGCACCCGTATCAAAGGCACTTTTTACATTGGTCCAAAAACTTAAAATCTTACCAAGCCCTTTAAAGTTTACACCATACTTGTCGGTGTTGACCCCGCTGCAATCTTCGATAATCGAAAAAATACTGGCAATCCTATCAGCAACATAAAAAAATACGTCATAGGCCAAATAAGCCCCCGATATTTTCCCGTCCTTGAACAATTTGAGCCTATCGGATATTTGAGAGGATTCTGATTGTCCGTCAAATACATTACCGCCCAACGACAGAATACAATCGGCATTTTTAATCAATTTTTTTAACCTGTCAGAGAAAATGCCTATGACACCCAAGGTTAATTGGCCGGTATTATAAAAGGCGGCTTGCTGATTTTGAAGAGTACCATCAAATGATAAGCCGCTAGTAGCCTTCATTGTCCATTGCCCATCCGAAGGAATATTGAATGTTGCTTTAAGGTTATCGGTCTCCCCGCCCGTGGAGAAACCACTTTCCAAATACCTGCTCTTATTCAAACCAGCACTTAACTTATGTTCTATAAAAACATCGTTCCCGTCGTAGATTCCCACGCCATAGGAAGCACTGCTCCTGTAATTCAGCACCGTTACTTTTCCATCTTCCATGGTGAATTTTAGCGGTTCCACATTAACTTCCTCTTTAGCGGCAAGGTTGGTCTGAAACTGGTTCAAAAGGTTGAACAAGGCTTCATTCTTTGCTACATCCAAGGTACCCGTGGCAATTTGTTCTTCAACACTAATCCTCAATTCTTCAAATCCTGGGGTTTGCCTTATTTTGTCTACAGCTTCCAGCTTTGTTTCTGCAGACATCTCAAACGTCCAAGGATGCATCATGACCAAGGCAACAGCAGTTGTTTCCGCAGTAATAACCAAAGGCTCCTTACTAATTGGGTTTACATAGGAAAGCATAAGTATTTCCCCTTCCTTATCCTTTGCAAACAATAGCTCAAATGAACTTTCATTAAACAATTCAATCTCGGATTTGTGGTTGTCATTTATCACATCATCGGAAAATAGGGATGATACGGTCAGATCCTCTGCCTTAAGCTTACTGTCATTAGGTAAGATTACATAGGTATCGCGTTTTACATTGCCGTCTTCGGTAATCGTAAAATTATCTGTAGGGTCTACGGGATCGGCTACACACCATCTTCCTCTGCAACGGGATCTTCAAGGGGTTCTTCTGTAGGATCATCATCTGAACCTCCACAACTAAAAGCAAGGAATATAAATAGTGTGCAAAAAAAGGCATTTTTCATTTGGTTGGTTTTTGGTCTGGGTAAAACTAGGCAAAATGTTAAAATTTAATAGGATAAAAAAGCAATTTTTGTGTTTATAAAAAAAAGGGATTAATTTGATCAGTCGTGTTTTTTTTGATAAATAGTTTTTATTAATAGGAGCAATTTAGTAAAACCAATGATTAAATTATTCTTTCATTTTCTTTGCTTGTCCAAAGAAAACGAAACAAAAGAAAAGACCCTTCTTCGCTAGGTGGTCCCTAAAATCTCTGGATCGCTAGGTGGTCCCTAAAATCTCTGGATTTTAAGGACCGATGCCATGGCCTAAATTATTTCCAAGGCTTCAATAATTCTTAACGGCCATGCCATCTCCACGACGGAAGAAGAACGACCAAACAATGGACCTTGAGGGCAATGCCCAAAGTTATTTAATAACGGAAAATGACTTATCCCCACATGAAGGTTGACGCAACGTAAGGACCGGCCTATTTTCAATTTCGTATTAAATCAAGTGGTTTTCACATTAGAAGGTGGAAGGCGTCCATAGAGCTTTTCACCCAAGTGAAAGCGGCCTGGACGCCGGGGCTGTGGAAAGTGCGTAGATTTAAAGAAATTTAAAATCAGCCTAGCGTTTTTTGGTTCGTTTTTTGGGCGATGCAAAAAATGAACAGGATACAAACTTTAGATAGTAAATTATATTTTTTTTGTAATTCACACACAACTTTTGGGATTGATCCATTTAATAGCCCTTGGTGAAGGGTATCTACCGATAATTACTGTACTTTATCCATTATATGGCCATTTTGATACTGTTTGGAGGGGTACTTAGTGTTGCAATACCTCCTTACCCCATGCCGGCGGACCCAACGAAAAAGAGGTATATAGTCTGCAAAATGATTGTGAACCCGAAGGAGGACAAGCGCTACACTATTTAAAGCGGTCCCATACATCCTTCATTAACACCTCCCGGTCTAGTGCTGATAAAGGGGATTGAGCCAACAAATATATGGTTGAAATTAAAAGAAATATTGGGTATCGTTTTGTTCCAAAGCATGGTTACCTATAAAAACAATGGCCCTAGTGTTTCTTTGAATCGAACCAAAGGGCCATTTTATACCGGTTATATTTAAAAAGATACTGCTTAAAAGAAGAAGTAGCCCACAGAGACTTGTAAGACGGCATTCCTGAATTTATCCGAATTCCCATCTACATTATTAATATTGGATAATCCCAAATCATAACGCGCACCAAAATGAAGTCCGTTTTTTAATTTATACCCCAGCCCTAGATTTATACCAAAATCAACGGTTTTAAAATCATCTTTTACATCCACATCTTCATATTTGCCGGAAAGCAAAAGCCCAATTTGTGGACCAGCTTCCACACTGAGGCCCTTTGTTAGATAATATTTCCCCATTAATGGAAGGTTCAGATAATTTAAGGCAACTACATCTTCGCCAATACTATAGCCCTGAATGGAATACATTATTTCTGGTTGAAAAGAAAATTTATCGCTAAATGGCATTTCGGCCACCACACCAAAATTAACCAGGCTGGTTATAGGATCGAGGCTTCCCGTATTGTCCCCATAAATTGAGGCAAAGTTAATACCGACCTTGGCACCAAGATGAATGTCCTGGGCATTTACATTTGCCCATCCAAAAACGGTCAATGCGGTAAGAAGTAATAATTTTTTCATGCTTTAAATTTTAATTGTTGAAAACAAAAGAAGATGTTTTTTAATGTCCAGCCTTGTTTTTATTATCGCTTTAACGTTTTTAACCAATTTTAACAAGTGCTTAAAAATACTGGGAGTGGAATGGTATAAAAATCAAAAGGTTCGGAAGCGGGCCATCCGGTTTTAAAATGGGGACCAAAGGGAATATACTGAATGGTATAGGTACATTTACCCAACAAAACTTTTAGTCCCCATAATTTAGGTTGGGATGGCAAATACCACGAAGTTGATAGGCCGTATAGCGACTATTGGCTAATGTATATTGAATTTAATATAACTTTCCGTATAAAGTACATGCCCCTATTTAGGCAATTTCCTAAATATACCTTGTCGCCTCTTTATTATAGGAAGCTAATTTGGCAAATGGGATATCATAAACTGAAGCACCTATGGCTTCTTCATCCATCTGGCCCAGAATTAAGCGATCAGCAAGTGTATCGTCATATTCCTCCCGTATTTGCTTGTCATTGTCCACTGCCATGATAAGGTCTTCTTTAATCCTTTCCTTAATACCAAAAAATTTTCTACCCTCCATTGTTGTTATAAACTTCGAGAGCATAAAGGTGTACTCTACCTCTATCCGGGCATTATCCAAGTTTTCAGGGGCAATCGTCCAAGGCAATACATTCCCTATACGAGGAATAAGGGGCTTACAGTGTTCTTTAAATCTAGGATTGTTCATAATGGGGTCGTTGAAGTCTGGGTGATAGCCATAACTTTCACAATACTCATGAAGTCTCCTCCCTAAATCTTGATACTTATCCTTCAATGTGGATTCGTTGGAAAAACGCATGGCCCATGCCCTATTATCTTCTTCAATATCCCGGGCCTGATCCTTAAAGGTCAGATCATTTCTCTTAAAGACTTTGGCCAAGGTTTCGGTCTCTTCTGCAGTCCCATTGTATTTATGTAGCCAGTCCGTATAGGCACTTTTGGGCATATTAAAAAGGCGATCGCGTTCCATAGCTATCCTTATTAGCGACTTTAGTTCATGTTGCTTTTGTGTCATTGAAAAAACGTGCATTTCTATCCAACAGTCACAACCCTTATCACCCCGAATCCGGGTTTGCTTATGGAGTTATGCGCTACCAAACAAATTTTTGAGTTCCCTTTTCCCAAAGTTATTATTTAAACATTAGGTGTCCAAAACCATTTTGCGCCTTTAACCAAGCTCCACTCCCTCCTACTGAAATAGAGATATGACACCTAGAATAAGTGTTTCCTCTTAACACACCTTGATATATTAAAAATGATTTAAAAAAAAGCTGTTTTTATGTTATTTTATTGAATAAAATTTATATAAAACACAATTTTACTAGGATTAATGCAATAAAAAGCGTAGGTTATAGTAAATAATTATTAATTAAAACAACTATATGAGGCAACTTAAGATCACCAAACAAATTACGAACAGAGACACTAAATCCTTAGAAAAGTACTTTCAAGAAATATCAAAAATTGATTTGATTACCGCAGAGGAGGAGGTGGATCTGGCCAGAAGAATACGTGAAGGAGATCAGATTGCCCTTAATAAGTTAGTCAATTCCAATTTACGTTTTGTGGTCTCGGCCGCAAAACAATACCAAGGAAACGGTTTACGACTTTCCGATCTGATCAACGAAGGAAATATTGGATTGGTAAAAGCGGCCAAACGTTTCGACGAAACCCGAGGCTTTAAATTTATTTCCTATGCGGTATGGTGGGTACGCCAATCCATATTGCAGGCGATGTCCGAACAATCGCGTATGGTGCGTTTGCCATTGAACAAGATTGGGGAAATCAGCAAAATAAACAAGGTGTACTCTTCCTTGGAACAAACGTATCAGCGCCCCCCAAGTGCCGTCGAGATAGCCAGAGAACTTGACATGGGCCCAGATCAGGTTAAAATTGCCATGAAAAATGCCGGAAAGCATTTGTCCATGGACGCACCTTTCACAGAAGGGGAATCTTCGAATCTATACAACGTTATAAAATCCAAGGAAACAACCAGCCCAGATGCCAATATGATGAAAGACTCCTTGAGAATGGATATTGACCAAGTCTTAAAAACACTTCCAAGTAGGGAAAGTGAAATTATACGGCCTTATTACGGTATTGGACAGCGAACCCCAATGAGCCTGACCGAAATCGGTGAAATCTTTGACATCACCAGGGAACGTGTAAGACAGATTAGGGAAAAAGCCATACGGATTTTACAAAATAAATCCCGCAACAAAATTTTAAAGGGATATTTATAAGAGTCTATAAATCGTCTATGTTGGTCGGCAAGCTGGCCCCTACCCACTTGGACGCCTTGGCCAAGTTGAGGTTATTATTACCTTACTCGGCCTGGGGCGCACTAATGGCATCAACATACCTGCCCGCCCAATAGGGCAACAAATAGATATAGGGGGCATATTCCCGTTTGCCGTCACTTCCGCCATTGTTTCTATATGCCCCATTGTGCAAATGCAGCGTCCTCTCGTCGCCCGGCAACACTTCGGTATAGGTCTGGCTTCGGAAATTAGGGGCTATTTTCGTCAGGTCCTTACGGTGGTCGTTGTTAATTTTCCAATCGATCAAATCCATAGGAAACTCCCGCAACCACCAGGCCGATTCTTCACTATCTATATTTTCTCCCCCAGCCAATGCGAATAGATAATTCCACAAAGGATTTTTTTCGGAGCGTTCCACTTCCCAATGACTTTTCACCGAATTGAAATGTGCCTCCCTTTGTTCTTCCGTAAAGGAATAATTAACAAATCCGGGCATCGTCAAGAAATACATTTCATCATCGGAATGGTTCCATTTATCACTTAAATCCTCCCCTTCCACATAACCAATAACCGTAGCCGGTCTGTTGGCATTATCATCATATCCGTATTTTTTCATCAGTTTTTCGGCTCCCTTTTTATATTTTTTGTCCTTTGTAAAATGATAGGCGGTTTGTAGGAAAGACAGTATTAGGGTGGAATTCAGCCTGCGATCGCCCACATTGATGGGAAAGCTGTTTACGTATTCTGGATTCCATCTTCCCCAAGCGGTGGGCTTTCCATTCCAATCCCTTAGGTACCAATCGTTATCCATAATATGGTCCATTTCAATTTTTATTTGATGTATGGCCCTATCCCGCCATTCCTTATCGGGTGCCAGCTCGGCAAAAAGTGCGTACACGAAAAAATGCCCACAGGATTCATCGCTGCTGGTGGTCGACTTCCATCGCCAAAGTTCATCCTCGGATAACTGCCATATCCTTCCGTTTTCTTTTACATATTGCTCCCTCCATTCTTCAGAAAATCCGTTGGCATGAAGTCCCACTTCATAGCCGTCCCTTTCAAACGACCTTGCCGGAAAGCCTTTTAAATCGGGAAGTGCCGTTAACCTTTCCATGGCCTCAAAGGCTTCATAGGCATTCTGTTTGGCATCTTCGGACTTGGTTACCGCATATCTAAACAACTCCCCTGCCAAATACATGGATGTCCAGAGTCCGTCATTATCGGTATCGTGGAAGTAGCCCGTAGAAAGGTCCCCAGGTATTCTCATGGCCAAGTCCGAAGTAAAACCGTAGCGAATGTGCCGCAACCGCTGAATTTCCTGAAAATATTCCGCCTTTTGCGCCAGGGTCATGGGTACGAAGTTAATTTTGCCCATCCCTTCCTGGGTCAAGACCAGCACACTTCCATCGGGCCCTTCCGCCAAGTCTACCACCTCATCGTCTACCAGCCAACGCTTGGAAGCGTAATAATCGTACTTACCATCATCACGCAGTTTGAAGGCTCCTTTGGTAGATCCGAACCACAGGTTTTCACGTATATTTTTAACACTGGTTATTTCGGTCCATGGCAGTTTTTCGTCCAAGGTATTTAAGGCATATGTTTTGCGATCCAAATACTGTATTCCATTGGCAGTCCCCAAAACAATTCGATCTCCATGAAAAGCAAAGGCGGTTAAATTAGTGCCGTTAAACACTTTTTTTGATGTCTTTAAAACACTATCCAACTGGTATAGCCCTTCCGCTGTTAAAAGTAAAAAATGACCGGAATTGGGGTCATATTGAACGGATAGGGGTTGTAGCCCACTAATGGCAGCCCTCCAAACTTCCTGATTGTTCTTAAAAAGGGCAAAATCGCCTTCTCCTGCAATCAAGGTCAAAAAATCGGGGCCTATGCCCATAGCCTTGGGACTCTTTATATTATGGTCTATGTATAACTTCCCGGCCCAGGCATTGCTTAGGACCGCTTGATCCGTTAAATATACAAATTGACCTTGGTACTCGGCCAAAGCCACAATATCCATATCCAGCAAAGGTCTGTACTGTACGTCTTGCCGCAATCTTTTTTCATGTGGGAGCATGAGGCCTTGGCTGCCAAGAACTTTAATGGCCTTATTTCGATCACTGGCAATTTGAAGCAAATTTATATTCCCTTGCCCCTCCTCCAAAGAAAACTTTTCGGCACTATCCTGTAAAAACGGCTTATCGGTGACCGTTTGTGCCTTGGTTGCAAATCCTACTAGTAAACAAAAACCTAAGAATAATCTTTTCATAATTTATATCAATTGAAGAATCGATAAAAATAAATGTATGCAAACTAAGTTGCACCACTATTCTTGATGAATACCTATGGTATTTTAACCTTGTTGAATTTTAACATTTGAAAATTAAAAATAAAATTTCATCAAAATCCCAGCTGTTTCTTAAAATGACCGACAAAGTTGCTCCCTCAAAACACATAGGCATACCGTTAAATAGGTATACATATTCTAAAATCAACTATCCAAGAACGATGGTTTTCAGAGACTGAATAATTGCCTTGGCCATGAAAGACCCGACAATAAATGGGATAATATTCTATGCATTCAATAGGATGGGGTAGCACACCCTCCTTATAACCCCCTCCCTTTACAAACCCAAAAAAGCGTTTACCGATGTATTGATAAACGCTTTTTTTAATCGACCGCTATTTCTGCTATCTATTCCAAATCCACTATACCAACCACTTCATAGGCCCTAGTACCATCTACCTGTACCTTTTCATATAGGATATTGCCGAACTCATAATAGGTCTGCCCGTCTATGGTCACTTTTTCATAATCGTCAGGGAGTTCATAGACTATGGTCCCTATTTCGGGTTCAACCACTTCATATTCGTTCCCGATCTGGGTATAGAAAGTACCTCCCACGGTAAAGTAGACATGGTTATTAAAACGAACCCTGCGATAATTGGCCGGTAAAGTACTTATTCTAAATCCTATTTTGGGAGCTATTACAATGTAGCGCCCTCTAGAATAGGTATAAAACCTATTGTTGGAATAGTAGTAATTTTGCCCTTTGTACTTCACTATCCTTCTATTGGGTACGGTTCTCACAGAAACGACCTTCTTTTTAGGGGTCCTATACACCACTCTTTTGCTGGACACCCTATTTGGGGTCTTTTTGGTTACCGTTCTGGTCGTTTTGGTGGTGGTAATTGTTCGAGTGCGGGTTTGGGCCATACCTACGTACATAAAGCCGATAAGTAATATGGACAGGACCAAATATGTTTTGCTATTTGTTTTCATAGGTCATAATTTTAAAAGGTTAAACTTTATTCCACTTACACTCCTTTGACCTTAATTTTCAATTTTGGTTTAATCCTACAAATGGATTTTGGACAAAATGATGTTTTTCTAGACCCAACTAAGATTGCCCCCTACCCCCTGCCGTTAAATTTGAGTGCAACCCAAAAAAACCGTACCTTGTTGATTATTATGCATGCATAGTAAAAAATATAGGCTAATGACCGAGTATAAACATATTTTCGAGCCCTTGGACTTGGGATTTACAACCCTTAAAAATCGTATTCTAATGGGATCCATGCACACGGGCTTGGAAGAGAAAAAAAATGGCCTTGAAAAAATCGCGGCCTATTATGCCGAGCGGGCAAAAGGTGGGGTTGGTCTGATTGTTTCGGGAGGGATTGCACCGAACGTGCAAGGCTGGACGGCACCCTTTTCGGCACGGATGAGCAGCAAAAAACACGCAAAACACCACAAGGTTATAACCTCCGCAGTACATAGGGAAGGTGGCAAGATATGTATGCAAATTTTACATTCCGGACGTTACGGATATCACCCGTTGGCGGTGGCACCTTCGGCGATCAAATCGCCCATCACACCCTTTAAGCCCTTTAAACTAAAACCGTCCGGTATTCATCGTACTATCCGCGATTTTGTAAATTCTGCCAAATTAGCCAAATTGGCAGGCTATGATGGTGTGGAAATTATGGGATCTGAAGGCTATTTGATCAACCAATTTATTGCTGAGAGAACAAATACCCGTACCGACGATTATGGGGGATCCTATAAAAACAGAATGCGCTTGCCCATAGCCCTGGTAAAACAGACCCGGGAAGCCGTAGGGGAGGAATTTATCATCATCTATCGTTTATCCATGTTGGATCTAGTGGAAAAAGGAAGCAGTTGGGAAGAAATTGTAGCCTTGGGCAAGGAAATTGAAAAGGCCGGTGCCACAATTATCAATACAGGAATTGGCTGGCATGAAGCACGCATACCCACCATTGCCACATCGGTACCACGCGCTGCCTTTACTTGGGTGACCAAAAAGATGAAGGAAGAACTTTCCGTTCCGTTGATTACTTCCAACAGGATCAACATGCCCGAAACCGCCGAAAAGGTACTGGCCGAAGGTCACGCCGATATGGTTTCCATGGCACGGCCATTTTTGGCAGATCCCGAATGGGTAAACAAAGCGCAAGCCAATAGAGCGGACGAAATAAAC
This sequence comes from Arenibacter flavimaris, assembly GCF_030291335.1. Taxonomy (NCBI): domain Bacteria; kingdom Pseudomonadati; phylum Bacteroidota; class Flavobacteriia; order Flavobacteriales; family Flavobacteriaceae; genus Arenibacter; species Arenibacter flavimaris. The sequence continues at coordinate 45,151 of NZ_JASWIM010000036.1, read as the reverse complement.
ACCTGTATTGGGTGTAACCAAGCCTGTTTGGACCATGTTTTTGTCCAAAAAGTTGCCAGTTGCTTGGTAAATCCGAGGGCGTGTCATGAAACCGAACTAAATTATCGACCTGCCGAAAAAAAGAAGAAAATTGCGGTGGTAGGGGCAGGTCCAGCAGGCTTGGCCGCCTCTACCATTGCCGCACAGCGCGGACATGAGGTGACGCTTTTTGATGCCGACAAGGAAACAGGAGGGCAATTTAACATGGCAAAACAAATTCCCGGGAAGGAAGAATTCTTTGAAACCATTCGGTATTTCAACAAACAATTGGAATTGCACCAGGTAATTGTAAAATTAAATACGCGGGTAGAAATCGAAGATTTAAAAAATGGAAATTTTGATGAGGTTATATTGGCTACCGGGATTGTACCAAGAACTCCAAAAATTGAAGGAATAGAGCACCCTAAAGTATTGAGCTATATAGACGTTTTAAAATTAAAAAAGCCTGTGGGAAAACGCGTTGCCGTTATCGGTGCAGGAGGAATTGGTTTTGATGTGTCCGAGTATTTGGCACATGAGGGTGAAAGCACCGCTTTAAACATTGACGCATGGTTGAAGGAATGGGGAATAGACAAGACCATGAAGGCCCGTAGCGGTATTGAAGGGATAAGTGCCGAAGTCAGGCCCTCTCCAAGGGAAATTTTTATGTTGAAGCGCAGCAAGGGAAAATTTGGTGGTGGCCTTGGCAAAACCACTGGTTGGATACATAGAAGCAGCTTGAAGAATAAAAAAGTACAGTTTATCAATCAGGTGAAGTACACCAAAATTGATGATGAAGGTTTGCATTATGTTCACAATGAAGTGCAGCAAGTGTTGGAGATAGATAACGTGATCATTTGTGCCGGGCAATTGCCACTTAAGGAGTTATTGGAACCCTTGGAAGCCACAGGCATAAAAGTACATGTGGTTGGCGGGGCAGATGTGGCAGCCGAATTGGATGCCAAACGTGCTATAGATCAAGCCAGTAAGTTGGCTGCTTTAATTTAAAACGTTAAATAAGTTAAACAGTGGTCCTACATTATCCCTACCATACACATAACCCTCTCCCCATCCGTTGATCCAATATTCCTTTAGCGATTTCATATCTATAATGCAGACCATCCTATTCAAAGGACAAATTTACACAACCTTTCTTTTTTTTGTACTTACCATATCTTGATCCGCTCAGCTTCAGGTCTGTAATTCCGATCCCCGGGCCTAACATCAAAAGCCTCATAAAACGGTGTAAAGTTCATTAATGGGCCATTTACACGCCAGATAGGTGGCGAGTGCGGATCGTTCATTACATAATTGCGCAAGAATTCCTCGCGCATTTTTACCCGCCATATATTGGCTATGGAAAGAAAAAAACGTTGGTCCGGAGTGTAACCTCCTATTTTGGTGGAATCCTGTCCCTGTTGGGTTAGCTTAAACGCATCATAGGCAATGGCAATCCCTGCGTTATCGGCCGCGTTTTCACCCACCGTTAAGTCGCCCTTCAAATGGATACTGTCCAAAACCGTGAAGCCAGCATAAAGGTCACTGATCTTTTGAGTTTTGGCCTTGAACTTGGTATAATCGTCCTCGGTCCACCAATTGGCAACATTGCCATCCTTGTCATATTGTGCCCCTTGATCGTCAAAGGCATGCGTAAACTCGTGACCTATCACCATTCCAATACCACCGTAATTCACAGCATCGTCGGCATATAGATCAAAATAAGGGGCTTGGAGGATACCGGCGGGAAACACAATTTCGTTCAACGATGGGTTGTAATAGGCCGTTACCGTGGAGGGGGTGGTATGCCACTCGTCCCTGTTGGGAGCCTTATTAAGTTGTTTTAGCTCGTAATGATAGTCATCTTGTTGCAAGGCCACCACATTTTCAAAGAACTTATCACGCTCTATAACCACGTCATAAGTTCTCCATACATCAGGATAGCCTATTTTTTTGTTGATGGCATAAAGTTTTTCCTTGGCTTTTAGCTTGGTACTATCGCCCATCCAATCCAAGGCATCGATACGCTTCTCCAATACTTCCTGAAAATTATTTACCAGATCCAGGGCCCGTTTTTTAGCCTCTTCCTTAAAGTAACGCTTTACATATAATTGTCCCAGGGCAAAGCCTATTTGATCATCTACCCGGCGTACCATCTGCTTGGCCCTGGGTTGTTGTTGCGCCTGTCCCGACAATGCTTTGCTATATTCAAATGCGGCATCCCTAAAGGGTGTACTCAATATATTGGCGTGTGAATCCAAGGAATGTGCTTTTAGGTACGTTCTCCAATGGTCCATTGGCACCTTGGTAAGCAGTTTATTCAAAGTGTCATAATATTTTGGTTGGGAGATATTCAAAGAGTCGATCTCCGCACCCAAAATTGAGAATAGCGTCTTCCAACCCAAATTGGGCTGTTTTTGATCCAGTTCGTCAAGGGCCATTTTGTGATAGTTCTCTTTAATGACCCTCCGCTCTGTACGCGTCTTGTGCGATTGGGCCAATTGTTTTTCCAAATTATAGACAATAGCTGCCCGGGCTTCGGCATCCTTCTCCCCTACCAACTTAAAAAGTGAGGTCAGATATGTTTTATAGGCCTCCTGAACAGCTTCTACCGAAGCATCTTCCAGAAAATAATAATCCCGGTCCGGCATGCCCAATCCGGTCTGGGCAACATGTAGAATATTAAGGGAACTATTCTCCTGATCAGGGGAAACATAGGGCGCCACCATGGAATAATCCCCGGACTTGATCTGGGTAGCTACAAAGTCCATCATACCCAGAATATCCTTTATGGCCTCTATTTTATCCATTATGGGTTGTATAGGCGAAATTCCTCTGGCGTCAATACTAAGGGTATCCATTCCAGAGGCATAAAAATCGCCCACCATTTGTTCTATACTCCCTTTGGTATGTTCTTGTTGGGATACTTCCTGCAGAATATTCCTGAGCAGTTCTTGTTGGGGAATATTCAAAAATCGATAGGACCCAACCCCAACCTGATCCTCCGCAATAACCGCTGTGTCCATCCATTTTTTATTGACATGATTAAAGAAGTCATCCCCTGGTCTTATGGAATCTGTAATTCCATCAAAGACAAATGTCTTATTATCGGTTAAAAGATCGTTCTTATTGGAAGGTTCATTTTTACAGGAAATACACATCCAAAAAATCAAAGAGGCATAAAACAGTGTTTTCATGGCAGAATTGTTTTGTTAGCTCTAAGATATGTTTTTCCTGTTATTTTATGGGTAGGAAACGGATATAGTGGGTAATAAATTTTAGTAATATAAATAGCAGGTTTACTTAAATAGATGAAGAACTTTTCCCGGATTATGTAGTAGTTATCGTTTTAGGATATAGTGATTCAGCAATCTTTACATGGTATATTCACCCATCCCTAAAGCTGCCGTATTTACCTTTGGGATTATAAAATAGGAGATCGATGAAATTCCAATATATTTACCTCTATACTACACAAAAAAGGAGGATAATTAAACAAGTAATTACCCTCCTCCCCACTAATCAACCAATCTAACCTTCATTATTCCATTTCTATAAAGCCTACTACTTCGTACGCCCTGATGCCATTTACATGCACTTTTCCATACAGGATACTGGCATATTCGTAATATTCCATTCCATCTATAGCCACTTTTTCAAAATCATCCGGAAGTTCATACACTACGGTACCTATTTCAGGCTCTACCACTTCATAGGAATTGTTAATTTGTACATAAAATACCCCTTGGCTGTTATAATAGTTGTAATTATTATAATTAAGTCGCTTATAACCTGAGGGCAAGCTATTTAATCTGAATCCTATTTTAGGAGCAATAACAGTATACCTTCCCCCGGATAGGATATAATACTTGTTGTTGGCATAATAAAAGTCCTGCCCTTTATACTTAATGACTTCTCTATGGGGTACTGAACGTACCGAAACTACTTTTCGCATTGGCCTTTTATAAGTGACCTTAGTGCTAGAAACTCTTTTATACACCATTTTATTTACCGTGGTTGACTTGGTATCCCTATTGGATTTAGGGGTTGAGTTACCAACGGATTGCCCGGAAGCTTGTGTTACAAACGCAAGGGCGAGTAAAACGGATAAACTGTATATTCTGATAAATGCTTTCATAATCTCTAAGGTTTTGGGTTCCAATTGTTGGTTATACGTAGTCATTGCAACGTATTGATAAACCAAAGGTATACGTACGCTATAGAAATATGAAAGCAAATAGACAATGGCTGGATTTCTAACTATGAATATTGGAATTTAACAGATTTAAAGGAAAGGGCTACTAGTAAATGTTGGGTATTACCAGTTGTAAACCAAGAATGTTTGGTTGGTAGTGTTCACTTACCGCTACCGGTTAATGAACTAAAAGATCAGTGGTTTTAACGACCATGACCTCCCCTTCCCAACTGAAATAGTTTGTAAATCCTTGTAATGAGAACTTTTTAATATTTTTTTAAGGGAGATACCATTTATTGGATAAGAACCTCAAGACGAGATTACCCCTAGGAAATCCAAATTAGATATACTTTCCCGTCTATTCTGGAGATATGGCACTGAATTCAGATATAGAATAATTCCCAGAAACGTCCTTACTTATAACTTCTACGGTATATAGCATATTTGGAGAAGTTGCTATGGGATCCAGTGTGTCAACAGTTAAATCATTAAATTCCGCAATGGTCTCTCCCTCTTCCTTCACCACAACATCATATGTCAAAACATCACCATCCTCATCTTTGCCAATCCATGAGGTATTAAGATCGGCGGTGGTAACATCAAATATAATGGCAATTTCGGCCGCATAGGGCACATAATTACCTACAGGAGTACCTGGAGCGGCAAAAGACATGGTATCACTATTGGTTTGTCCGTCGCTGTTTTTTGAGATTATGTTCCATGTATATACCTTGCCTCTATTCAGTGTCACTTTAGCTACCAATGCATTAAATATATTTCTAAAAACCTCATTACCACCTTCGTTCACCACCAATTCATAATTCTGGGCATATTCTGCTTCCTGCCAGCTAAAGGAAATACTTACTTGAGCGTCGTTCCCTGAAACCGCTTCATAGTCGGAACAAGGCTCGCCGTTTACTGGTAAAATTCCAATTGCCTTAGTAGGAGGATTAACTTCTTTGACTATTGGTTCTTTTGCACTATCACTGCCACCGCTACAGGAAAATAGTAGAGAGGATAAAACTAAAATCGCATTGATTATAATTGATTTTGTCATTTTCATTTCTTAATGATCTTTATTGATTCCTCTGTATTATCAGTTCTTATTTTAAGTATATACAAACCTGATTCCAAAGAAGAGATATCCAAAATATTTGTCTGTTGTTGGTAATCTGTTACTTTGATCAATTTCCCTTCTAAGTTAAAAATCATTACATTCAAGAAATTTCCTTTACTTAAAAGGTGAATGTAATCCGAGGAAATCGTAGGGAAGACCTGTATGGAGTCACCTATATAGAAACTGTCGGTAATGTGACCTTGGCAATCGCTCTCTCCAAAAATCGAAACATCTGTTTTACCCGATAGACCGTCTATAAAGATGGTTTGATCTCCAAGATCGTCAAAAGTAAAATTCATTAGCTGTCCGTTCACCAGTACCTCATATTTTTTACTACCCGAAACGTTGTAGGAAACAGTTCTTGCTGTAAGGTCCAACGCTTCTCTTTTTCCACTTACAGAAGTCAGCCCATTAATGGCAACGCCATAAGTTTGTTGAAAGAGAATCTCAGGAATAGCAATAGTAACAGTATAGGAACCGACAGGCAATTGATCAATTTTAAAGGGTTCATGGGATGCAACGCTTTTAAATTGATTGAAAATTCCTTCGCCCGAAATGGATATATCCAGCAAATATTCTGTTTCATTCATGGATATTTCAATACTCCCATCGTTACTGCCCGTACAACTTGGCGTTAAGGCATAAACCTTAACACCGTCTGAAGGTACAATATCACAACCATTACTATTGACTTCAATGCCTGGTCGGGTACTCAAACAAAGATCATACTGGTCCAAAACTCCATCCAAGTCATTGTCTTCGTTACAATAAGGAACTTTACCGCCATCTGTTATGATCCAACCATAATTATCAATAAGGCTTTGCCTTGCTAATTCTCCATCGCAATACTGGCTGTTATTCATAAATAATAAAACATTGCTTTGTAACACCGGTATATTGCTCCAACCAATAAGGGTTTTGTCATAGTTTTCTAATGATAGTCCTCCACCAGAGAAAAGATGATCCATCGTTGTAACCATACTTACATCCCATTTTCCTAGGTTCTGGTCAAAGGAAGATGCCCCATTGAACATTCCTCCGATAGAAGTCACTTTGCCCATATTCCAATCTGAAATATCTTGATTAAAAGAAGTAGCTTTTCCAAACATACCGCTCATATCAGTAACATTTGATACATCCCATTGGTTCAAGGGCTTGTTGTACGAAGTGGCCTCGACGAACATTATAGCCATTTGAGTTACACTGGAAACATCCCAAATGTATAAAGGCTGATTAAAACTAGTTGCTCTTTCAAACATTCCACTCATATCAGTAACAGCACTCACATCCCAACTCGATATATCCTGATTAAACGTCTCTGCCCCTGCGAACATTACGTTCATTGATGTCACGCTTGAAACATCCCAATTTCCGATATCCTGATTAAAGGACGTTGCACCCGAAAACATAGCGCCCATATGTTGCACATTACCAACGTTCCAAGAAGAAATATCCTGGTTAAAGGAACTGGCCCCTCCAAACAAGGCATGCATTGATGTTAGGTGATCAACTTCCCATTTTCCGACTGGCTGATCAAAGGCTTTGGCACCAACAAACATACCGTCTATGAATTCAACATTACCTATATCCCAATTGGAGATATCACTATTAAAATTAATTGCATCGGAAAACATGAATGATAAATAAGTTGCATTGGAAACATCCCAATCACCTATATCCTGATTAAACAGGCTTGCCCCATCGAACATATTGCCGAAATTCGTTATAGAGCCTACCTTCCAATCGGAGAAGGAATCATTTCCTACCAAGGCTTCACAAAACCTGAACATCCCAATTGCAGAACTAACCTTTTCCAAATATGGAATATCGGTAGCCAATACATCTAGATTAGAGCAGTGTGTGAAAGCATTATCCATGGAAGTCCATTCCCCTAAACCCCACTGGTCTATGGAAACAATTTTGTCCGAATCTTGGGTCGTTCCATAAAAATCATTAAAGTATATTCTAGGAAACTGCCCGTATACGGATACTGTATACGTTCCAGGTACTGCATATTGGTGAGTTATATTTCCTGTAATCCCTGTATCACTGTTACCATCGCCCCAATCTACAGAGTAATTGTAGATTTCACCTGGAGCTGTAGGAATACGTATTCTATCATCACTGGTAGCACCAGGGTTATCTGTCTTCCAAGTAGTTACGAAATGACAATCGGTGTTGGCACCTGCATCGGAAATAGTCCATCCATAGGTATCGATAATTGCTTGTCGGGCCCAATCTGAGCTGCAATATTGGCTATTTCCAGCATCAAAAACCAGATTATTTTGAAGATTGGTTAAGCCGCTCCAACCTTTTAATAGACTATCATAGTTTTTTGTTGATAAAGTAACACCGGATAAAATAGATGTCATATCTACAACATTACTTACATCCCAATTTCCCAGATCTTGATCAAAAGAAAAAGCTCTTCCAAACATCCTGGCCATATCGGTGACACTTGAGACATCCCATTCCCCTATGTCTTGATTGAAAAGGGGAGCATCATAAAACATGACGGCCATACTAGTGACATTTGAAACATCCCATCCATCTAGCCTTTGGTTAAATGCTTGGTTACCCAAGAACATTCCTTCAGTTCTTTTAACATTGGAAACATCCCAATTTGAAATATCTTGATTAAAACTATTGGCAGAATTGAACATGTAACCCATATCATTGACTTTAGATACATTCCAATCTCCTATGTCTTGGTTAAATGAACTGGCACGGTTAAATAAGCCCGACATACGAATAACATTGGACACATTCCATGAAGAAATATCTTGATTAAAAGAATAAGCTCCTGCAAACATGGATCCCATGTCCGTTACATTATCAACATACCAATTGCTTATATCCTGGTTAAATAATGGGCAGTCAATAAAAACACCAAACATCCCTGTTATATTGCTTACATCCCATTCGGAAAAACTAGCATTGCCAATTAATTTGGTACACCCTCTAAACATGTAACCCATATTCCTGACATTGGATAAATTTGGGGTATCGGTAGCTAGGATATCTAAATTTGAACATTTTGTAAACGCATCTTCCATTGAAGTCCAGTTTATATCTCCCCATTGATCAATAGATATAAGCTTCTCATAGTCCTTTATTTCATCAACGGGGAAATAGTTGAAATACATTCGTGGAAAGTTACCTGTAATGGATATTTCATAAGTACCAACTGCGGCATAGGAATGTGTTATGTCCCCTGTTACATTGGTATTAGAGGACCCATCCCCCCAATCAATGGTATAATTATAGGTTTCACCCGGAAAAGTTGGAATAGTGACTTGGTAACTATCAGAAATACCGGGGTTGTTGGTCTTCCAGGTACTAATAAATGGGCAGTCTTCCCCAGCATCGGTAATTATCCAACCCTTGGTATCTATTAAGGCTTGCCTTTCTGCAAAAGACTTGCAAAAACTACTATTACCTCCATCAAATACCAAATTTGGTTTTAATGATGGTATACTGCTCCATCCCTGAATTAAACTATCGTAATTTTTTGAAGATAATTTTGCCCCAGTGAATATATTATTAACATTTTCTACATTTTCAATATTCCAACTTCCCAAATCCCGGTCAAAATTACTTGCCCCATCAAACATAGAGGCCATGTTGGTTACCTTACCAACATCCCAAATCCCGATTGGCTGATCAAAAACTACGGCATCCATGAATAGTTCCGACATGTTCGTTACATTGCCAACTTCCCAATTTGAAATATTTTGATTAAAGGATGATGCGCCCCGGAACATAGAATTCATTAATGTTACGCTCTGTACATTCCAATTACTGATATTTTGATTAAAATTGGTAGCCCATCTAAACATGGCATCCATTCGTTCTACCTTGCCAACATTCCATGAGGACATATTTTGGTTATATGATGTACTCTGCTGGAACATACTGCGCATATCAGTTACTTTGGACACGTCCCAATTATCAATTTCTTGATCAAAAGAACTTGCTCCACTGAACATATACCCCATATTTGTTACAGAACTCACATCCCAATTTCCTATATCTTGATTGAATGAAGATGCCCTTGAAAACATGCCACCTATAAATGTTGCCGAAATTAGAATCCAATTGTTTAAAGGCTGATTAAACTTGGTGGCACCATTGAACATGGAGTTAAAAGATTGTACATTAGAGACATTCCAATTATTCAATGGGCTATTGAATTCTTTGGCATCGAAGAACATGGTACCCATGTCCGTAACATTACTCACATCCCAGTCATTAAAAGAAGAATTGCCTACCAGATCACTACATTCACGGAACATAGCTTGGACACTGGTGACATTCGACAAATTCGGCACATCGGTTGCATTGACATCCATGTTTACACACCCATAAAATGCTCCTGACATGGAAGACCATACTATGTTACCCCATTGCTCAATGGCTAGTAACTTCTTCTCATCGGCAGCAATTGGGTTTCCCGTCTCGTAGTTAAAATAAATTCTTGGAAAAACCCCAGTAATCGAAACTTGATAGGTTCCCGCACTGGCATAGGTGTGGGTAATATTCCCCACAACATTTAAATCCGAGGTGCCATCTCCCCAGTCCACTGAATAATCATAGTTTTCTCCGGGATAGGTTGGAATTGTAATCTGGTTCTCCTCTGAAATTCCTGGATTATTCGTTTTCCAGGTCGTGATGAATTCCGATTGTGCCGAAACGGCAAAATGGAAAAAGCTCAAAAGAGCTAAAAAGTAGATTTTTTTCATGCAAGGGTATTACGGTACCAACTTACATTTTGTTTCTGACATTTCAATGACCTCTCGTTATTCTGTCTGCTTTTCCTGTTAAATGTCCTTAAGAACAACTATATAAATCAACATCATAAGAGTGTTGTCGTTTCGCTTTAGTAATGATACAATCAGAAATGCATCTTCATCCCCTCATGGCTGTCCTTAAAACCAAGTTTTGTATAAAAGGCTATTGCCGATGGCCTTTTCTTGTCCGTGGTTAACTGCAATATATGGGCATTTCTTTCTTTTGCCCTATTTATCGCCCACTCAAACATTTTAGTGCCTAAGCCTGTTCCCCTTTGATCCTTCCTAATTCTCACAGCTTCGATCTGGGCTCTTACACCTCCGCGATAGGTGAGGTATTGGATAAAGGACAATTGCAAGGTACCTATCACCTCCCCCACTTCATTTACAACAACCATAAGCTCCTGGTTTTCATCGCCCATTATATTTTCAAAGGCCGTGTAATATTCTTTGGGCAAGGGTATTTGAAAATTCTCCCTTGTTTTTCCCAACTCATCATCGGCAATCATTTCCACAATGGCCAAAACATCCTTTTTTGTTGCTTTTCTGAATATCATATCCTTAAAATCTCCCTTAATGTTTCTCCTTTTTTTTTGTAAATATCAAACTGAACAACAACCCAATAAACGCCATTCCAAATCCAATGACTCCTATATTGATTCCCAAAAGTGTTTTTTCACTTCCGTCCAAAAATATCATGGAACCACCATAGGATTCCTGTAAAACATAAGCCAATAAGAAGCCGCCAGTTACCAATAAACTTAATATGCCACTGATCATGGTTTCATTCTTTACCCAAACCAACCATATGCATAGCGCCCCTATACTCGAATTGGTAATTAACTGCCATACCTCATGAATTTTTGCATGGGGAGTCCAATCCGGATTAAAAACATGGGTTGCATTGATTTCCAAAAAAGGTACCACAATGGCATAAAGAAGGATGCTGAATGTGATTATTGATCTTTTCATGTGCTTATAAGTTTTCGTACAATTTTTCGGTTGCCTTTTTAAGATCGGCCTTAGGCAAAAACTGATCAGCTATAGTTAATATGGCATGAATATTATCGCGTAATCTATCCAATTTTATTTCGCCTGGGCCAACAGATGTTTGCAATAAATGAAGGGCCATATCGGCGAGTAGCAGCCGCTGTTTTTCCAACCACTCTTTGTCATCCTTATTGGCCGGATTGTTCATATAACTAGTTTCAACCAGACTATGCAACTCCCAACTGGTATCCAATATTTTTATTTTCTCTTCTTTAGTCATCTTTTTTAATCATCGTTTTATTGAAATAGGTCGCCTCTTCAAAATCCCGGATGTTCATGGATAGAATTGGAACTCCCGGAAACATTTGATTTAATTTCATTACCACTGTTTTCGACAACACAGCCTTTTGCTGTACCGATCTCCCTTCCATAATATTGGCAAAAATATGGACAAAATCACTCTTATTGCTCCCAATTTGGTAATACTTAAATGGATTGATCCTTACCTTTATATCTCCAGGATCAAAAAGCTGTGTGGACTCGGCAGCATCATATACGTTTTGCATAATCTCCTGAGGCGATTTTAACGAAATGATGCTTTCCGAACAATCTATTATAAAATGTGGCATAAATTTAAATTTTGAATTGTTATTTTTAGTAGTTATCCCCCTCCGGCTTTTACACTCCCCTATTTTTCTAAAGCGATTAGTGGGCAGTCCATCCTATTGGCATCGCTTGCAAGCCTGTGCCATTCTTGGCATCTACCCATAGGGAAACGCGAAAATTTAATTGGCCTGTGGGTACCAAACTCCCGTAGCCACCGTTTCCTCGATATATTTTGAAATGTCCTTAGGCCTTCTCCCCAATACTTTTTCAATATCATTGGTCATCTCCGCAATGTTCGGATTACCTAGGACTTCAGAGAACAAGTACTCTATTAGCCAAACATAATCGGCCGGAACTCCCTGTTGTTTCATTACTTGCGCATAGGCCGAGAGCGTAATTGATGTAAAGGCAATGTTTCTTCCAGTGGCTTCCGAAATCTCATGGATCACTTCCTTAAAGGTGAGTTGCCTGGGCCCGGTAAGTTGATAAATATTTCCGTTGTGCTCCCCCTTTAACAAAGCCGCCACAACCACATCGGCAATGTCATCCGTGTCCACAAAGGGAACTTTAACATCTGCCTGGGGCAAGGCCACAAAGCCATCCAAGATAGGCTCCAATAAAAAACTTTCACTAAAATTTTGATTAAACCAACTGGCCCTAACAATAGTATAATCCAGACCCGAGTGGATCACTACTTGTTCACAGAGCTCTGCTTCCCGCTCCCCTTTACCCGATAATAGTACTACCTTTTTTACACCGGCCTGTTTGGCCTTCCCAATCAAGACCTCAATAGCTTTTAAGGCACCCGGAACCGCTAAATCTGGCTGAAAGGTGATATAGACCTTCTCCATCCCTTGCAAACTCCCGGACCATGTTTTTGGTTGATCCCAATCAAAGGCCGGACTTGCAGATCTGGAACCTATCCTAACCTTATGTCCTGCTTCCTTTAATCCTTGAACGACTTTTCGGCCTGTTTTCCCAGTTCCGCCGATAACTAAAATATTACTCGTGTTTTCCATTTTTATTTGTATTAAAATTATTTTATACGATTTTGTGATGTCTATTGAATACTATTTTTGATGGTTTGTACGAATGCCATTAGCAGTATGAGAAATGAAATTATCGAACTGATGGTCCTAATAAGGTGCAAACGATTCCATTTTATCTCGAAGCTTTCCCGCAATTGTCCCAATTCTTCGGAGCTGGCCGTGTTTAAATCAACTTTATCCAGCATCTCGTTTAAAGGGACGTTCCCGAAAATGGTAACCAGCACAACCCCTAAGAAGTAGGTAGCCATGGCCAAAATCAATAGCCACATAAGTGTAGCCGGACTTCCTTTCAACCAATACAAACTGATAAACCCGAGAAGGGAAGGACCAAAGAACACCAGAAAGAACAGGGGATTAATTATGGTTCTGTTCATTTGTTGGAAGGACATTAAATAGCCCTGATCGTCCAACCTTCCAATTCCGGGGGTAATGGCATTGGTCCAGGTGAAGCACAATCCTGCGGATAGGCCGGTAAGCACTATCAATACACCCATTACTATAGTTTCAAATGTGATATCCATGACCTTATTTTTTTTGTAGGTTAGTTTTGTGGTATACACGAGTATACCAGTACAGCACGGCTACCAATAAAAATTCGGCCGCTATGATCCAGAATCCCAAGGAGGTGAAAAAGCTGTAGTGGCTTCCCCCTTGTGGAATTATGAAGAAAGGGACCGTGATTAAGCCATCCAAAACAACAGCTGTCAACAACATGGTTTGCCCCACTAGATAACCATGGGTCTGAAGGTCATTTTTGTAGTAGAAAGCACAGCCCAACCAGACTAAGGGTATAACCACTACAAACAATACAAGGTTTGCCTGTGCCTCCCTATTTTCCATAATGGGCACATAGTAAGAAGCTGAATAAAAAAGAATTGCAATAATCCAAATGAGGATGCCGATAAGCAGTGCGCGTTTAATTTTCATGCCTTTTATTTTTAAAAGTTACATGCCAAAATTATTGGAGTGCACTCTAGGAGGTTTGTCCCAAATGGAGTATGATTTGTTCGAAAGGGAATTTACTTGATTTGACTTGGTCTATAGCCAAACTTTTTTTCAAAGGCATTGGAGAAGGAACTTAAACTGTCATAGCCTACATGCCAGGCAGCCTCCTGGACAGTAGCATCCTGATTTCGGATCAACTTGTGAGCCAGGGTCAAACGCTCATTTTGAAGGTATTTGAACACGGGAACCCCAAAATATGCCTTAAAGTCCTTTTTCAATTTAAAGGTGTTCCACCCTATTTGCTTGGAAAGTTCGTTCAGGGTAGGAGGATTATCAATATTCTCCAATAGGATATCTCTGGCCCAATTGAGTCGTTTGCGTTCCTGAGTGTTTATTTTCTCTGTTTTTAAGCCGGCCAATTGACCAAAAAAGTGGGAAAGCAGTGCCGTTATCTGACTTCGGAAAAACATCATTTTGGTTTTTCCCTCATATTTAATATTGAACAAACTATCAACAATTGCTTGCATTTCCGGGGTCATAATGAAACTAGGGCCTTCCACATAATGGTCGGAGGGGTCTACCAGCTCGCCCAACATATCTCCGAACAACTCGCCCTCTTGATTGGGAAGCTTATCCAATGCTTTTATGGAGGTGGCTATCACCAAGCATTCCAATGGCTTGGAGGAGGAGACCGTATGAATAAATTCTACTTTATCATCTGCGTAAAAAGAAAGGGCCAATCCCTTGGTGTGACTAAAGTCCTTTTGCTTGTCGCCATAATTCACCTTTAAATCAACATTACCGGAGCCATAAAAGGCAACGGCAATCAGTGGTTCCTCAAAAGAACATGAATCTATGGTTGCCTCATTTACTTTGGCTTCTTCCACCAAAACAATAAAGTCGTTTATGTTTATAAAATCCCTGGTCATAAATAGCAGCACCAATTTACGAAATTTATGGGTTTGAACATCCGGTTATACATCCATGCCAGCAATTAAGACAAAAAAAATCCGGCTAACTGTTAAAGTGGCCGGATCTTACTCGGGGGAATCGACCCTAGGGTCCAGGTATTGAACCTAGATCCCGCCGAAAAAGGCGGGATTAGTTCAAATAATTATTTACCGCTGTGGCACGAGCGTTAACGTGACTATTCAATTGGCTTAGGGCAGCCTGAAAATCGGAACTTGAACTCAGAAAAGTATAACCGGACACCTCTAGGTTCGCAAAAGGTTCTATCAGGGCTCCATAGGTTGCATACTTTGCTTGCATGGTACCAACATTGAAAACATTATCGACCACTTCCTGCACATACCCATCATACTTCGCCCTATAGGTGGCATCTTCATATAGGTAGCCGATCAAGGGCCAATCCCCTGCATTTAAGTCCGAGAAATCCAAGGCCAAGGAGCCCTCTCTATTCCCCTCCTGCAATGCCTCATTATTGTCCCATGGTATCCAAGATAATTTTTCCGTATCTGGATTATTGTACAGATAATAATTATGGGTCATTCTACCATAAGTATCCCAATTTTGTATAACCGTATTGACCGCCAAATACTTTAAAAAGGTATCGGTGTCAAAAACGCTCTCCAAATTGGTACGCCAAGTTACAGGATCCGTTGTTCTTTCCGCTGCATGTAAGGCCGTGAAAACACTTTGAACATCGCTAAAATCGGCCTCATCCTCATTGGTTTTCTTCACAAATACATCCTCGGAAAAGCTAGCTTCGGCAAAACTGGCCCCGTCACCATCGGGTTTGTACAGGTTACCATCATTATCCGAGAATTGGGTGTCGATTACCGTATCATCTACCTCTTCCACCATGGTGTACACTCCAAAATATACCGGCCCATCACCATGGTCCACATATACGGTATAAAATGCTGCGTGAGAACTCGCTACACCGGCATCCCTAAAAATATCCGTCGCAACCTTTTCCCTTAGCATGGATTTGTCATTGTAATTATTTTTTAAACTCAATTTCTTAAAACCGTAAAAGCGCTGGTTGTCTATTTGTGGGTATTGATCTTCAAATTCATCAAAATCCAACTTAAAGGATAATTTCAGAATACCACTGCTCCAGCTGGATTGTAAACTGGAATTCCCTTTAAAGCGCACTCCTACCCTATACCACTCCTTGCCGTTGTACATAACATCACCAGGAACAAAAATAGGATCCTCATCTACCTCTGTCAATCCACCACCACCGGGTCCTCCGCTACCTCCAAACACTCCATAAAGGGAGGTCATATCATCCAACATACTTTGCCAACGCTCTTCCGTGATTACAATATCCAATCGTTTTACTGCCTCATCCTCAAATACTTCATCAAAATTTGGGTCGGCCGATTTGCTATGGGTGTCCTCTGTCCAGTCCAAAGCTTCAAAATCCGTATCCCCGTAGGTTTCAACATATGCTTCACTGTCCGCTACTTCCTCTAGCCCTCCCGTTGCTTCAGTAACATCGTTGGAACAGGAAAATATGAACAATAATTGCAGTACTAAAAAAAACAGTATGCTTACTTTTCTCATTGTTGTTTTCATTTATAGGTTATTAATACCCTACAAAGATGTGGATTGGAACAATATGAATTTTAGGGAATCAGTGAATGGCCTATTCTTTTAAGCGAATAGGGATATATAATTGGTGGGTAAATTATGGGATCTCCGAAAAAGTGATAAGCCTTGGGCAAGATTATTATATATTTTACCCATAGGTCTACATCATCGGTACAATATATGCCTTGGGCCCGGAACCTTATCAGGTAATAAATCTTAACGAACCCAAATAGCACCTTTCCCCTACCAAGGCGCAAAGATTGCCCCTTGTCCAATCTTAAAATAAAGTATCATGAAAAAAGTATCAAAAACAATCGTTTGGTGTATGGTCCTGCTATTTTTCATAGTCCACAAGACCCATGCGCACACAACTGTAAATGAAGGAATGACCCCCCATACGATCAAGAATTGGATAGATTTACAAGCGATAACAGGCCAAAAATATCAAGATACAGTTAACAAATATCACCAAAAAGGGTTTAGGCTGACCGCCGTAGACGGCTATTATGTAAAGGGAAAGATATATTAATTATAAGGATGGCACATGTTACTTCTCTTATATATTTTGTTACATATGTGACATCCCTTCCTGAATGGCATCTTTAATTTAGGCCTTTAAAATAATTACCCTCTCACACTGATTTCGAGATGTAATTTAAATGCTATTAGCCATAAAATAAAGGTATTATGAAAATGAATTCCACAACGCGATTATTTGCCATTCTTTTAATGGGCACTTTAACCATGGCCTGTTCGAAAGATGGTGATATTGGTCCACAAGGAGAACAAGGAATACAGGGCCAACAAGGGCCTGCCGGACCACAAGGCGAAGTAGGACCTGCTGGTACAGCCAATGTGATTTATTCCGAATGGATAACATCCCCTTTCACTTTTGATCCCAATACCTACTTAAATTGGAATTCTTTTATAATTGCTCCGGGACTGACTGAGGATATCAAAGAAAATGGCGCAGTTCTCGTGTATGGCAAATCAGCCGGCGATGTAGTATATCAACTCCCTGCAGTAATTTTCGGTCGTAACCAAAGTTATTCCGCACGGCCAGGTAGTTTATATAATTTAAGACTTATCGTTGAATCGATAGATTCTGATGTAATCGGTCAGCCTTTGCTGCTCATAGAATTCCGATACATTTTGATTCCTGGGGGCATTCCTGAAAGCGGAAAATCAGCTCCCGTAGATTATACCAAATTCAGTTATGAAGAAATAGCCGAGCGGTTCAATATTCCCGATTAGACCACAAAGCACCTTATCAGGTGATAAATCTTGACGAACCCAAATAGCACCTTTCCCGGATCAATTCCAAAAGTTGTGTGTGAATTACAAAAAAATATAATTTACTATCTAAAGTTTGTATCCTTTTCATTTTTTGCATCGCCCAAATGCGCAGCATTCATGAATACCATTAAAAATCAATAGACCAGCCAATGAATAAAAAACGACCAGGGCCGAATGACCAAGGTACGGGGTACCTTGTGGTTAGGAGGAGCCAGCTGTAGCCTAGGCAGGCTGATTTTAAATTTCTTTAAATCTACGCACTTTCCACGGCCCCGGCGTCCAGGCCGCTTTCACTTGGGTGAAATGCTCTTTGGACGGCTACCTGAACCCAATGTGGAAACTACTTGATTTAAGACGAAATCGAAGATTCACGAAAACCTATAAAAAACCTGTCTGCCGACAAAGGCAGGCCTGTCTGCCGAAGGCAGGCAATAATAACCACTTAAGTAAATTGAAAATAGGCCGGTCCTTACGTGCCGTCAACCTTCATGTGGGAATAAGTCATTTTCCGTTATAAAAACCTTTGGCATTGACATCAAGGTCTATCGTTTGGTGTCCGCCTTCCTCTAACAACCTTTGCTTTGCTCGTTATATTTTTACTGACTTTTTATTCTTTTGAAATTCTGGCAATACTTTTTCTGCCAGTCGCTCCAAGGTGCTTTCCATATCATTGGAATTGAACCTTAGATTTATACTTACATGGTTTACACCAATAGTTTTTAAATGATGTAAATAGGTGATCAAATAATTAGCACCCGTCCTAAAGCCCAAATGAATAGGTTGTGGTATAAAATCATCGTCTTCTTGAAGATCTAGATACAGAGGTTGCATAAAAGGCTTGTCAAATATACTTGTTTCCGCAACCAGTGTCCGCCACTCCTCAATTCTATATTTCTGTTGTCCAAGATCCCTGCCGTAATACATCCAACCATTTGCGTGTTTGGCATTCCACTCCAAGGACTGCTGACTAAAACCAGTCATCAACAAGGGAATTTTATGGCTTTTAGCCTTTGGAAGTATATCAATATCCCCTTTTAAAATACCAAAATTTTTGGTTTCCAATTTAGGGTAACTATGCTGTGACATACGAAGGTATCGAAAGGCCTCCCTAAACAATTCCCCACGGTTTTCATATTCGATTCCCATACCCGGATATTCGTCAGGTCTATCGCCCGAAGCCACTCCTAAAAGCAACCTCCCTCCTGATAATTGATCTATGGTGGCAGCGGATTTTGCTACATGTACCGGATGGTGCAATGGCAAAGCTATGCTGGAAACACCCAAGGCTATTTTTTTGGTTTTGCCTGCCAAAAATCCCAAATAAGTAAAGGGGTCGTACATCTGGCCCGAATCACCAAAAGAGGGTACATTGAAAGGTACATCACGAATCCAAAGGGCCTTGAAGCCCAATTCTTCCAATAATTCCACACGTTCCAAATGATGTTCCATGGTAGGCATTAAGCCCTGATCGTAGTTCTCAATAGGCATTGCAATTCCAATGCTCAGTTCATCGGGTTGAAATACATTGTTATATGCTTTGTTAATAGGCTCAAAATCCTTCATACACTTTTCTTCGGAGGGGTTAATTAATTCTATGAATCCGTCCAACAGATTCATTATACCACAGGTACCAGATACCTTACCACTTAATATTATTGATATGCCTCTATCCCACTATTTACGTTGAAGCTGTTCAAAGTAGTTCATCCAAAAATACGTTCATGAACTATTACCGTGGCTTTAGGCGTTTTAAAGTTGTTTAAAAAATTCATCCCGTTCAAGGGTATGGATAGTTTCCCCATCAAATACCTTGTACCAATACTATCCAAGAGAACCTGCAAATACCTAATTTACAGATTTCAATGGTATAATTGATTCATTAAAAATTACGATATAGTTCTTGCCCTTTATGGAAACAAAGCAATAAAAGGTCTCAAAATAAATTGGAAATCACAGCGTATTGTGTAATAATAATCCTGTCGTACTTTTTATAAAGATAAGAAAAACCAATTTTACAGTATTTTTAAAGGAAGTAAGAATAAAAATTGGTCAATTTTATAAATCAGGGAAAAGTGGGGTAAATGGTTTATGGACGCTATTTAAAACTACACCCTCCCACATTTTTCTATATTTGCAACAAAAAAACAATGAACAATATTAGTTATTTAATGTTGCGCCTGGCGATAGGGTTAAGCATGTTTGGGCACGGATTGGTACGTTTGCCCAAACTATCGGGTTTTAGTAAATGGATGGTCAAAAGTTTTGAGGGCTCCATGTTACCGGAAATCATTGTTGTACCCTTTAGTTACGCACTTCCCGTACTTGAACTTTGTGTAGGGCTTCTTTTGCTTATAGGCCTTTTTACCAGGCAAGCGATTCTTTTAGGGGCGCTGATCATGCTCATGTTGATCTTTGGAACCACTTTAATAGAGAACTGGGCAATATTACCATCACAACTTTTCCATGTAGCCTTTTTTGCAGTATTGATGAATTATATTGACGATAATAGCTGGGCATTGGACCTAAAATTAAAATAAACGGACAATTGTTCAGGAGAGTGGATTTCCCAAAAATTCATTGGTGAGCCTTATAAGTTGACTTATTTTTTCTTGGCCATAAGATCAGAATGTGCTGGTGCCACGGAATATGCGCCCCTTTTTTCCAAATTAAAAATGGTCATTTGCCCTTTCTCCCCGTGAAACCATTTACGCTGAATACCTTCGACAATGGTTTCGGATGCCATTTCATCAAAATTGAAATGCTGCACTTTCGAGGTTGCCACAGAGTCTAATGTTGATACTTGTGCATTAACTGTAGTACCGGCACTTAATACTATTATAACCAATGTTTTAAGTATCGTTTTCATTTTCTATTTAAATTATTTGACTCATTGAGCTAAAACCCTTCCAAAACAATTTTACCTTTAGCTTTTCCAGTTTCCAAAAAAGCATGGGCTTTACGCATATTCTCTGCGTTAATGGTTCCAAAATTTTCTCCCAAAGTGGTTTTTATTGTTCCATTGTCTATCAATTTAGAAACTTCATTTAAAATGTTGTGCTGCTCAATCATGTCTTCTGTCTGAAACATAGACCGTGTGAACATCAACTCAATGTGGGTAGACACTGCCTTACTTTTAAATGGCATAACATTAAACATCTTTGGGTCATCTATAAAACCGAATTTTCCTTGTGGCTTTATCACTTTTACAATCTCGTCTGCATGTTGGTCGGTAGCATTTAGGCTCACGATGTAATCAGGGGCAGGTAAATTATATTTCTTAAATTCCTCACTCAATTTATTTCTGTGGTTGATAACAGAGTCTGCACCTAAATCCTTTAACCAATCTGTAGTTTCTTCACGAGAAGCCGTTCCAACAATATTCAATTTTGTAAGTTTCTTGGCCAGTTGCACCAAAATAGATCCCACACCACCTGCCGCACCAATTACTAGAATAGATTTCGTGGCATCATTTTTAGCTACTTCCAACCTATCAAACAACATTTCCCAAGCTGTTAGTGATGTTAATGGCAAGGCAGCTGCTTCTGCATACGATAAGCTAGATGGTTTCTTACCAACAATGCGCTCATCTACAATTTGATACTGTGCATAACTTCCCTGTCTTGTAAAATCGCCCGCATACCAAACTTCGTCTCCAACCTTAAACAGCGTAACATCTTCTCCAACTTCTTTAACAGTCCCTGTTGCATCCCAACCAATAATTTTCCAATCATCACCATCAACCGGCATTCCTGCTCGTACTTTATAATCTGCCGGGTTTACAGAAATTGCCTTTATCTCCACTAAAATGTCATGACCAATTGCCTTTGGCATTGCTAATTCTAAATCTTGTAGCGATTTTACATCCTCAATGGGGAGGTTTTCTTTGTAGCCTATTGCTTTCATTTTATTTTGTTTTTTAGGATGATAGGATTACTTCCAAGTAACGATATCATCGAAGTTCCTTCTCGATTTGCCAAATTCGGGATCTGCCTTTCTATATCCGAAAGCAGTCATAAACGACAGACCGTATTTATCCGTATCAACACCAAATTTCCCTTTCAATAAAGCCTCTGCATTTTCTTGATGAAATCCTTCAATGGGGCAACTGTCTATTCCAATTAAAGCCGCTGAGGTCATCATATTCCCCAAGGCGATATAGGTTTGTTTCGCTGACCAGTCGAACAATTTTTTATCCGTATCCAAATCAAAATCCCGCTCCTGGAATTCCCTGTAAAATTTAGAATACATTTCAATAACTTCTGCAGGTAGTTGCTTTACCTCTTTCATCATATGCATGATATATTCAGCATCATGCTTTACCATTGGCGCTTTCATGCTCAAACCCAATACAAAATGGCTAGCCGTATCCAATTTTAAAGGTGCTCCCCAAGCTACAGGTTTTAAGGCCTCCCTCAACTCCTTGTCCTGGACCACCACAAAATGCCATGGTTCAAAACCAAAAGAACTGGGGGATAAATGTGCCGTTTCCAAAATAAAATCCATATCCGCTTCGGATACTTTTTTAGTGGCATCGAATTCCTTGGTAGCATGCCTAAATTGAAATGCGTTGATAATGTCCTTTTTTGAAATGTTTGGTGTAATCATTTTTTAATTTTTTGTTATGGATTAAATTCTAGGGCAAAGCTAAGGGGGTACAAGCACTAACTTATGGTATAAAAAATGGGTATTTATGTATTTTTAAAGGTTAAATACCCCAATAACCAATTCCATATGGGTATTTTACTTAGTTTTACTTAAAAATAGGCCTAAAATGCAAGTATTAGAGACTCATAAACCTTTTGAAATACAAGAATTGGAATTGTCGGAATGGAAACAGCGTCCGGTTAAAAACAATTTTTTTGAACTGGTTTTAATAAAAGAAGGAGCAGGCACTCAGTGTATTAACTATAATGAAGATCGCTACGCCAAAGGCAGCATCTTTCTATTGCCACCTCTAAAATGTCATTCCTTTACCATTGAACAACCCACAAGGTTTGTCTTTTTAAAGTTTACGGATTCATTCTTCAAAAATATAAATGGGCTGGCCATAGATAGGAACGAATGGTTTAAAGAAGCTTCCTATATCCTTTCCAACTACAATCAGCTACCGGGCGATATCATTAAAAGTGATTTGGACAGACGCCATATGGACAGTCTAATCGCCATGATTTTACTGGAATCCAGGAATTACGGCCAAGAGTCCGTAAACTTGATTACGAGTTTAATGACCAGTATTTTAGAAATACTGATAAGGAACATTAAAAAGACAAGTTATTTTGAATTTCCCAAAAATAATTCGGACGAAAGAATCACTAGGATGCTCATTTATATAAACGAGAATATTGATAAGACCGAGCTTTTAAAAGTGGAAAACCTGGCAGATGTATTTATGATGTCTACCACCTATGTGAGCGAATATTTTAAAAAGCAAGTGAATATGCCCTTGCGGGAATACATTATAAAGGCAAAATTAAAATTGGTGGAAATTCGCTTATTGAATTCCGATTTCACTCTTACGGAAATTGCCCACGAATTAGGTTTTACCGATGTTAGCCATCTTTCAAAAACCTTTAAAAAATATTCGGGCACCTCCATAAGGGAGTTTAAAAATAATGGCGAATACATACTCTTGACCAGAAATGCCTGTATTGCATAACTCCCACTATTCATTATTACACCTTCTGCAAACCAAGCTACCTGGACCCAATCAAATGGCATGGATGTGAATTTAGGTAACGTCCATTTAATCCAATAAGACCGTGGCCAAACTCCACTCGCTTGCCAAACCAGCCTCTTCGGGTGCTCTTAACAGCGAATAAAAAGCAGTACCCTCATTATTAAAAAAGCCAAAATGCGCCTGTGAATCGTACATTGAGCCATCTCCATTGCCATCGGGCACCAAATATCCCGGCAACGAAATGGTCCCTGTCATTTCATGGTATTCTGCATCAAATATCTGGATGGTATTGGAAGGCACTTCCTGATAAATAGGACCCGTTTCCATGACAACATAAATTTTATTGGCCATTGTATGGATGTCCAAGGTAGCAATTTTCTGATTTCCCAATAATTGTCCATAGTAACGAATATCGGTAGCTTGGTCCTCTGTTAATTTAAATATATTTCTACTTCTCGAAACCAATTTATCACCAGAGTCGGATATCCAAATATCACCGTCAAAGGAATAATCCCCGTGATAGGGCGAATCATATAGATAATGGGCCGTTCCTGCACTAATGTCATATTTCTCTACATCGGAGGGGGAAACACCGTTATCCGATCCATAAATAAAATTGCCAGATGGGTGCAACTTGGCCTTGGTCCCTTCTCGTATCTGATTGCCCGTGGAGATGGTTTCTACCCCAGTGGTCAAATCCACACAGTGTATCCTTTCCCACTGTCCGGACCTAGGAAAAGCATAGGCCCAGTTGTTGGGTGCCAGAACAATGTCGAAAACATCGGTAGCTACATCAAAAATATTAAGCAATTGCATCGTATTTAGATCAATATAGGACACTCGGGCATCGTGGCCCACGACAGCAAAATTTCCATCCCTGCTTACCGAAAGACAAGTAGGGGTCATATTCAATTGAAGTGTTTCCATGCTCTTGGTCGCGGGGTCGATCTTGCGAATCTCGTTGGGCCCTGTTGACACTACTATTAATCGATCATGTATTCTATCAAACTCCGCATCCACTATTTCTCCATCCAACAACCATTTTTCTTCCTTATAATTTTTATAAGTAAGCGGTATTTTAATTATTTGACCCTTATTGCTATTAATTGATAATTCCAAATCTTGGACAGTGGTCGGTAATGAACTTCTGTCCAACTCGGCATTGACCTTAATGGAATCTCCTGGGGATAAATTGGAATTTTGTGGAATCAAAGAAATATAGGATTCAGCTATGGAGGCGCTCCAATCCAAAGCGACATTCCCCTCATTCTTTACATAAAAGCTTTTTTCATCTTCGAAGTATCCAAAACTGAGGCTACTTTCGGACGACCCCATAGAGGCCTTTTCCCCAATGTTCAAAGTTACATTTACTTCTGCTTCAAGGCTATTGGACGTTATTTTGATAACCCCCTCATATTCACCAGAATATAACCCTTCAGTAATAGGGGATATATTCAACACTATAGCTTCTCCCCTAAAGATACCAGAAAGCAAATTAACAGAAACCCAATCCGGTTTGGATGAAATTTCCCAGGCCGTTTCCTTAGATGGGACAATGGATAAAGTTAAAGTACCGCTAGCGTTTTCTGAAAGGGTCAGGGTTTTCGGGGAGAGTACAATAGCTGGTTCAACATCAACACTCCCAGTATCATCCGAGCTACATCCGGAAATAACCACAATAAACAAGAATAAGGGTATTAAGGCGCCAAGACTACGTTTTACAAGATTCATACCTCGATCTAAATTTTAAATTGAATGTGAGTATTTTGGCTCATCAATATCAAATTTAAATTATTCCCTGTCACATTTTACAAACTGATGAAAATATTCTCCTACTATCTATCTGTACAACCAATTGACCTCTAAAAACATACCGACCCATGTCTTCAATTCCTTGCTTAAAGCTATACTTTGGAGGTCTATACTTTTTTTTTGACTTGCTATTGCGGTTTTTTGACTCCAATAGACCCAACGATCAAAAACAATAAAAAAGTCAGGGTAATGTAACTTATATATTTATAGGATCCCAAGGAGGTATAGCAATAACTAAATAGACTAGGCGCAACGGCGCTGGCAATAACCAAAAAGCTCATCACTTTTCCAGTGATGGAACCTAAATATTTTCTACCAAAAAAACTAGGCCATGTAACCGCGTTGATCACAGCAAATAAACCGCCCATGGTTCCCAGTCCCCCCACCAATAAATAAACCCCTATAGGACTGGCCAGAAACAACAACCCCAAGGAAGCCACTACCCCACTTAGCAACATGATAAATAAGTAGATTTTATGCTGGATATAGTCGCTCAAAATGTTGCAGGTTGTTGATACGCAAATTGCTACTATGGACATGGGCAAAAATATAGCAATGGCTTCGGCCTTTGTATAGTCCTGGCTGCCAAAAATAGATACGATATGAAATGTAAACCCCGTTACATAAAAACTATTGAAGGCCAATACCAGTGCAAACATCCAAAAGGCCCTGGTTTTTTTAGCCTCACTTAAGGTTAAATCAATTTCCAATTCCTCCGGTTTTTGATCCACTTCCTTCCTATCATGTCCATCCGGAAGCAAATTGAAATCTTCCGGTCTATTTCTATATAACAGTAAAATACAGATGCAAAAAATAAAGAGACTCATGGCCATTATTTGCCAACTACTGGCCCATCCGTAGTCGTCATTAAGCTTATTCAATAAAATAGGTGCACTGGAAAAACCCAGTGACACTGTAATACTGCTTATGGAATTAATTTTGCCCCTATTTTTTTTAAACCACATCATGATCATATTCCTAGAGGCCATAGTCAATACGCCCTGACCACTAAACCTGATTAGAAAAAACAAAAATGTGATCAATAAGAACGGAACCAACCAGGAATCAAAATTAAAAAATGCCTTAATGGCTCCACTTATTTCAACGGAAACGGAAAATACCAAAAGGGACACCCCTAAGAGCAGGGTAGCAAAAAAAGCCACATATCTGGCACCGTAGGCATCGAACCATCTCCCTGCCCGCGCCACCAAGGCAGAACTCAACAAGGTACCGACCATATATGCGTTGCTAAACTCATTTCTTGACAATCCCAAGGCATCTTTAACGGGATCCGTAAAAACAGATACCCCAATGGTCTGCCCTGGAATACTCGCCAAAATGCCAATACTACCAATAAAAAGCACCACATAACCATAGAAAAAAGGAAACTCTTGTGGCTTTATTAATGTAATTCTATTTTGATTTTGCATGTGCCGATAAAACCTGCAAAGGTAACCTTTTATAAGGATCTACTGTCCCAACTCCTTAAAAACAGGCCCTAGATTCCTTAGTTATCCCAATGGGCATTGATATATTACATCCCAGAATTGCGATTGGGATTGGTTAAAAAAAGGATCGGACACCTATTTTTTAATTGTTTTGGGGTAAGGATTTTCGGATGCAATTAAATAACGACCAAACATTTCCTTGGCTATTGGAAGTATAACTTCATTTTCATTATTTTTAGGTCATACAAATAACATCATTATGGGTACTAGAAGAGATTTTTTGGGAAAATTAACTGTTTCCGCTATCAGTTTACCAATTTTATACAGTCCAACACAGCTGTTCGCAGCTAGCAGCGAGCCTTATGAAGGACCCATTTTAAGGGTTGCCATAATGGGGCTTGGAAGTTATGGCACCCGGGTTGCCAAAGCCATGGAATCTTGCAAGAGGGCAAAGTTAGTGGGACTTATAAGCGGTACTCCCTCAAAAGTGGTCGATTGGCGAAGCAAGTACGATATACCGGAAAAAAATTGCTACAACTACGATAACTTTGATCAAATTAAAAACAACCCGGATATCGATGCCGTTTATGTAATTACCCCAAACGGATTGCATAAGGATCAAGTTATTAGGGTTGCCAAGGCGGGAAAACATGTAATCTGCGAAAAACCCATGGGCATCAATGCCAAAGAAGGTCAGGAAATGGTGAACACCTGTAAAGCGGCCGGAGTAAAACTGTTGGTGGGTTATCGCATGCATTACGAACCTAAAACGGTGGAAGTTATACGCATGCGGAAAGCGGGAGAATTCGGAAAGCTGAAGTTCTTTCAAGGGTTATCCGGATTCACCATTGGCGATCCTACCCAATGGCGATTGAATAAAGAACTTGCCGGTGGCGGTGCAATGATGGATATTGGCATATATTCCATTAACGGAGCCCGGTATATGTTGGGCGAGGAACCCATTTGGGTTACGGCCCAAGAAACCAAGACAGATCACGTAAAATTTAAGGAAGGCGTGGACGAAACCATACAATTTCAGATGGGGTTCCCAAGTGGTGCAACCGCCTCTTGTTTATCTACCTATGCCATGGGCCATTTGGATCGCTTTTTTCTAAATGGAGAAAAGGGGTATGCAGAAATGCAACCCTCCACAGGCTACGGTCCAATTAAGGGGAGAACACACAAAGGGGAACTAACCCAACCACACATAACCCACCAGACGCTTCAAATGGATGGTATGGCACAACTTATTTTTGAAGGAGTACAACCTATTGTTCCCGTAGACGGGGAGGAAGGTCTTAAGGACCTTAAAATTATCGACGCAATTTATGCGGCGGCAAAATCAGGAAAAAGGATTGATTTATAATGTTTTAGACAATTCAATTGAGTCCTATCATTTAAAACCAAAGATCGAAATTATACTTACTCTATCTCGGCAATTACATATACTATTACCGGTACATCCAATGGCGATTGATAAATACCTATGGCCGATCGGGTGTGGATCCCTCTTGCCCCAAACACCTGGTTCATGACATCGGAAGCCCCATCCAGAACATCTGAATGATCTTTAAACCCTTCGGCGGCCTGTATATGGCAATCCAAGCGGATAATTTTTTTCACCCTTTCCAGGTCTTTTACAGCGTCCTTTAGTTGGGCTATGGCGTTAATGGCACAAATACGGGCACAGTTATACCCCTCCTCTATACTCAGATGGCTCCCCACCCTACCGGTATAGGCCAAAATTCCGAACTCCCCATCTTTCCAAGGTAACTGACCAGAGGTGTAAAGGGTATTATTACTAATGGTCCAAGAAACATAATTCCCCACCCCTCTAGGTGCTACTTTGGGCAATACAATGCCCAAGCTCTCCAATTTTTCCTCAATGGTCATTCTCCCATTTTTTTTTTGATCGATCCATTACAAAAGTAATTTTTGAAAATAAAACTGTTGCCAGAGTGACTTAAAATAAAATTACCGTTTTACCGATAGTTTTACCTGATTCCTGCATTTCATGTGCGGTCTTTAAATTTTCCACCGTAAACCCGTAAAGTGTAGTGGTCAGAGTGGTTTTTAAAGTCCCTTCATCCAATAATTGGGCCATATGGTTCAAGATTTCGTGCTGGCGTTCTATATCCTCTGTAGTGAACATGGATCGGGTGTACATAAATTCCCAAGAAAAAGTTACACTCTTGTTTTTTAACAAGTTTAAATTCAACGGTTTACTGCTCCCCGTAATGGAGACAATGTGCCCCTGGGGCTTAATTATATCCACTGCCAATTCCCAATAACCCTCCAAATCCGCAAAATCCAATACATAATTAACCTGGCCGTGTCCAATTCTTTCCAATTCTTCCTTTAGATTGTGATGGTTCACCACATAGTCTGCACCTAAATCTTTACACCAGGTTACGGAATCTTCCCGTGAAGCAGTGGCGATAACTGTAAGCTTGCACAATTTTTTGGCCAATTGTATGGCAATGGAGCCAACCCCGCCAGCACCTGCTATGATCAAAACCGATTTACCGATGTCCTTTCCAGGGTCGATCCCAATCCGGTCCAACAACGCTTCATAGGCAGTTAAACTTGTCAATGGCATGGCCGCTGCTTCCGGAACACTCAAATTTTTAGGTTTGTGCCCAACAATCCGTTCATCTATAAGCTGATATTCGACATTACAACCACTTCTGGTAATGTCCCCTGCATAATACACCTGGTCCCCTACCTCAAATTTTGAAGCTTTATCGCCCTTGGCCTCCACGGTTCCCACCGCATCCCATCCAATAATTTTAGGAGTGTCCAATACTGTATCCTTAGCGGCATTTTGTCTAATTTTAAAATCCACCGGATTCACCGAAATTGCTTCAATTCTAACCAATAGGTCATATCCTGTAGGAGTTGGCCTTTCGGTTTCAAAGGCTATAAAACTATCTTTTTCAGAAATGGGCAATGATTTTTTAAATCCTATCGCTTTCATTATTATGTGTTTTTAGTTGTTATACCGGCGCCAAGTTTTGTAACAGTAAAGTGACAATACAGGCCGGTGACATTTTTATTATAAACTGGTAAATTTGCTTCTAGTCGTGTAAATATTCTTGATTCATAAATATAATTGAATTGTCCCGAATATCGGGGGTTCCAAAAAATTAACCCAATATGCGTGTAGCATAAGTCTTTTAAAACCCTTGGAATGAAAGAACGCAACTTCGGATAAACTGGAACCTTGGATTCCATGCTCTAATCCAAATCCGTATATACTATGAGGTGGTTTTGATTTCCTATTAATTTACCATGGAACAATTAAGATTTACATGACCATCGTCAGGATTTAAAACTAAAAACTTCATTATCTTTATAGTTGCAATCCATACTATTTTACAATGAATGATTTAAGAAAAGTATTAGGCGAGATTTCACAGCTCACTGCCAATATAGAGACCAATTATCCCGAGCTATATCGTTCCTTGGATGAAAATCCTTTGACCATTCCCGCAAAACGTCATCCGCACGTAAACAAGGAAGATTTAAAGGATTATTTAGAGAGTTTAAAGCAGTTGATAAAACATCATTTGGAGACCCATAAAAAAAACGGGTAGGACAAAGACAATTCTAAAAAAATGAATATGGGAGAAATAGCCACCTCGGAAAGACAGATAACCCTTTATTACAGTTCCAAGTCTGCAAGGGCCAAACAAACCTTGGCCTATGCCAAAGCAGAAGGATTGCCAGTATTTGAAATTGACATTTTAAAGGTTCCCTTGACCGGGACCCAAATCGCGGAATTGGCCGATAAATTAAATATGGAGGTCAAAGACTTGGTAAACCAGGAACATCCGGCCTATAAAGCCCATTTTGAACCCCATGAATTATCTGCCGACGACTGGATAAAAATGATAAGGCACAACCCTGAAATCATGAAACAGCCCATTGCCATCCGTGGTAAAATGACCATCTTGGTAGAAACCCCTACGGATATAATTAAAATATAATAACGCCTATCCATACGCGTAATGGAGAGGTAAAAGTTTTTAAAAACAGTTATGGGCACAAGGTCTGGATTGTGCTGGACCGCTCCTATAAAGAAGGCTAATAATTTTAACTTATTTAGCCAGGTTGATTTTGCTGTTTGGCTTAAATATTCTCCTGTACCGAAACAAGTTAAGCTCAGACCTTAATATAAATCTTCTTTTTGTCCAACCAAAGACCTATCAGCCAACATACGAACATGAATACAAAGGCAAAGGCAAATGACCCATAATAGGGTCCGAACCAACTAAAACCTTTTTCGTAGATATAATTGTATAAACTTTGATTTTCATTTACCCGTACAAAAAGTAAGCTTATTGCCAAATATTCAGACAATAGATAAATGAAGAGGGGATTCTTTCCAAAGATTTCGAAAAAATTAAAGTTTATCGGCTTCTTAATAAAGTCGATAGCATAAATAAGAACGGACAACACAATAATGTCGAGACCAATAGTGAGAATCACAAACGAACTTGTCCATAGCTTTTTATTGACAGGAAAACTCAAGTTCCACAAGTACGCAACGGCCAATAATCCTGAAGCTATCATTAGCATTTTTGCCAATTTTTCGTAACTAATACCCCCTTGAATAACATACTTCCCAACAAGATACCCGGCTATCACATTACAGATGGCCGGCAACGTACTTAAGAGCCCTTCAGGATCGAACGGAAGTCCTTCACCACCATAAAGATGGCTATCGCCAAGAAGTAACCTATCAAAGGTTCGTACCAGGTTGCCCTCTAAGGTATAATCGCCAAAGGCACTCAACAACCCCCAATATCCCAGTAGAATAATTACAGATGTGATGATGAGCTGGCGGTTGGTAAGAAAATAAATCATGGTTGCGCCAATAAAATAACAAATCGCTATTCGCTGTAATACTCCCAATATCCTCGTTTCACTAAAAGGAACAAAAGCCAGTTCCCCGGAATCTGTCCATGATACAAAGGGGAACCAATACATTATAAAGCCCAATAAAAAAATAATTAAGGTCCTTTTTATAATCTTTTGAAAAACTTCCGACAGGGGTTTATCGGCCCATCTGGTCTTAACAAATGCAAAAGCGTTTCCTACAGCAAATAAAAAGGACGGAAAGACCAAATCGGTCGGCGTAAACCCATTCCACTTGGCATGTAACAGCGGAGCGAAGGTAAGATCCCAATCTCCAGCGGTATTAACGATTATCATTAGGCAAATAGTCAATCCGCGGAACACGTCCAGTGCTTTGAACCTTTTCATACTAAATGGAATTTATTTGACAACTAAGTTAAACAGTACAATTGTTCTACCAAATAAATTACCCTTTTTCATTGATCCCAAAAAAACATTTAATACCCTACCTTTCTTTTGTGCACATATGGTGTGTATAAAAAAGTAACCCCGATGAAAACACCGGGGCCACTTAATTGTATAAATGTTGCAATATTGGTCAGGCCTCCACAGGCTCCAAGGGAACCGACTCAAGAAATTCCCATTCTCCCCTGACCAGTCTGGTAACATAACAATTATCCGCCTCCTGCACCAATAAGTCCCTTTGTTCCTCGGTGATATTTCCCTGAATTTGGATATTGGAGGCTACTGTGGTTTTAAAGGTGCCGTTGGGTTGGCGTACTGCCTTTTGTTCCAATTGGGCATCCACCTCCCCAATTTCCCAGCCTTTTCTTCTGGCAACATTTCGTATAGTAGCTACTTTACACATAGAGATTCCTGCCAATAACAATTCCACTGGGGAAAATCCTAAATCCGTGCCTTTGGAGGAAACGGGCTCATCCCCTAGTATTGCATGTTTTCCATTGCTTATTACTGATTGGTAGCCGAGGGGCAAGTTCTTAATATTTATTTTTGTACTCATTTTGATTCTTGTTTTTTTTGACCCTTTGTCGTTATTATCTCCAATAAGGTGTTTATTGACTACTACTGATTTATAGAGCTGCTGTCCGTAGCTCTTCCGCTAATGGGAAATCAATTTTAAAATCCGCCAAATTGTGAATAAAATTACTAATGGTTTTATCACCGATTACTATAACCACATCTATCATATTGGCCTCCGTATAACCGGCAGCAAAGAATTCCTCTTTCACTTTTTCACTGGCTTTTCCCTTGTTCTGCACTGTGGATAGGACAAACTTTGCCAAAGCATGCAGTTTATCATCAAAACTGGCAGCACCCGTTCTTATCTCTAAAATCTGATCTTCGGTAAAGCCGTTCATTTTACCAATTTGGGTATGGGCGGATAAACAATAATTACATCCATTGAACTGACTCACTACTAGATTGATGACTTCCTTTTCCTTTGCTTTTAATGTTGTTTTCCTATTCTGTAATGTTAGGTAATCCCCTAAGGCAGTCTCGTTCTTTGCGTAATAGGCATATAAATTGGGAACGAATCCTACGGCCTTTTTCAGATTGTCGAAAATTGCCTGATTGTCTGTTGATACATCTTCCCTAGTTGGTACTTGAAATCTTTCCATTGTCTTATTTTTTTAGTTATACTTTATTTTGACAATGCAAAGATGCAACCGGAAAGAAGGGTTTTGTTAGGTAGTAATTCCCGAAGAATTGGCAATTGTTCCCAAATTTCCTTTTTCTTTATATTCCGAAGGGGAAATCCCCTCTTGTTTCTTAAAAAATCGGCTAAAAGCCTGGATATCATCAAATCCAAGTTGGTAAGCTACTTCCTTGACGGGCTTATCCGCATAGTACAGCATGCGCCTGGCTTCCAGCGCTATCCGGTCATGGATATATTTCAAGGGAGATTTGGAACCCATTTTTGAAAAAATATTGGAGATAGTCTTAGGGGATTTAAATAGTAAATCCGCATAATCCGCAACGCTGTGCTTTGTTCTAAAATGCTGTTCAACCAGAAAATTGAATTCCCGGACAAGGTCGGTTTCATTGTGCCCCGAAGGATAGTTTTTCTGATTTTTATAGCGTCTGGCACACAATATCAGGTACCTCTTTAACATCATTTGCAGCATATCTATCTGCAAATTATCATTGGACGTCATTTCTATAGTAAACATTTGCCAAAGCGTATCAAACTTTTGATAATCTTCTTGGACAAGGGTAATCACGGGGAGTTGGGAAGCGCCAAAAAATAGGATTCCCTTACAACCTACTTCACTATCATGGTCCAGTATGCAGTAAAAAGGCCTATTGAACCTCAAAAGTCGAATTTCTCCAATTTTCTTGGGGACTATTTGATGGAACTCCGTTAAAAAAACAATTTGATTTTTGGAAAATACTTCTTCCTTTCCATCAATAATAAGAATATTGGCATCGGATTGAAACCACAAAATGGTGAGGCTACTTTCAATATGTTCCTTTAAGATATCACAACTATGACTATCAATAGTTCCCAAAAAAAGATACTCTTTGGTATGCCCTATAAATTCCATAAACCGCTACTCGTTTTTCAAATACTTATTATACATCCATAAATTGCAGCACCTTAACCGCAATTGGCATTTTCTTTTTAGTGTTGGTCGCAGGAACATGCCATTGCTTTCAATTTAAAATCAATGCATACCACAATACAAAAACGAATACACAAACCTGTTGTTAAATGTCCGGGAGAACAAAATGGGAATCTATTATTAAGCCAAAATGGGGTTTGTTGGCTCAAACAATGCCGGGCAGCAAAGCCCCATATGGGGTTTATACCACTACACCAATAACCGCTCTAACGGGAAGGCAAGTAGCCAAGGCAACCCTATCTGCCATATCATTAAAGGATGGGACCAAAACACAAACATTAAGCATCGGAACATTGGCACAACTGGCGGGCAGGGGCATACCCTCAATAGTTAAATCTGCCTTTAACTTTTTCCTGAACAGATTTAAAAATTGTCCAACGCTCGGCTGCTGTCCCGCACTTATGGCAGGCTTTACAATAGAATCTCGGCTCAAAGCGATTTTTTCCACCATTCCGTAGTGCGAAATTCCAATTGGTCGATATTTATAAATTCTCCAATTCGCGGAGTAACCAAATCCAGATTAAGTTCTTTTGCTTTTTTGGCTAAGCGTTCTACAGGTTCTGTCCAGGGATGCATTGCCAATTTAAAGGCTCCCCAGTGAATGGGCATAATCCGGTTGGCCCTTACATCCAGTCCTGCCTGGGCCGTCTCCTCAGGGAACATATGAATATCCGGCCACATCTCATTGTACTATCCGCATTCTATCATCGCAAAATCAAAAGGACCGTACTTGTCCCCTATTTCCTTAAAGTGTGGGCCGTAACCACTGTCTCCGCTAAAGAAAATATTTTCGGTTTCCGATTGTACTATCCAAGAACTCCATAAGGTATTGGCCCTATCGGAAAAACCCCTTCCAGAAAAATGCTGTGCCGGGGTACATCTGAAAATTAATCCCTCGTGGGTAGCTTCCTGCCACCAATCCAGCTCTACAATTCGCTCTTTTTCCACTCCCCATTTTTGCAGGTGTGCCCCTACCCCTAAGGGGGTATAAAACATATTCACCTTCTCCTTTAGTTTCTGTATGGAACCATAGTCCAAATGATCGTAGTGGTCATGGGAAATAATGACGGCATCTATCCTAGGAAGTTTTTCCACGGCTATGGGCAGTTCCCTACTAAATCTATTGCTTCCCAACATGGGATGCGGTGCAGGGACCTTCCCGAACATAGGATCGATTAAAATAGTTTTGTTGTTCGTTTGTAATAAAAAAGCAGAATGTCCAAACCAAATAAGCCGGGTACTGTCTTGGTATTCCACAATATCCAATGAATCCAATTTCTCCACGGGAATATCCACACCGGGTTTAGTGTGGGGTGAGGCACCAAAGTAGCCTGCCAAACTCTTCCCCATATCACGCATACTCATATCCAACTTAACATGGCCCTTATTGACGAACTTACCATCCTTATAGTTGGGCGATTTAAGAAAGATCGTTTTCTGCTCCAAAGTGGGAGTACCTCCAAACTCTGGGCTTACATACAAAAATAGGACCCCAATTACGATAAATATGAAAAGTCCGCTTCCAATAATTATACTCATTTTTTTTAGTATTTTTTTTAAGTGATCCATATATTTTTTTGCCATCAAAGGACATAGATTGCTTTATTATCGAATATTTATTCTGTTATAAATTAAAAAAATACTAACTTTTAATGGCGTCCCAAACTGTGGAGAACATCAAGTCCATATCTTTTTGGTGTAATTCCAATTTTTTATCCATGATTAATTTTACAGTCTCTCCCATTATGGCCCCGATCACCGCGAAATGAATATTGTTATCAATATTCTTTAACAGCCCTTCCTTTTTCCCCAAATCAATCAATTCCATGGCCAACTTACTTTTGTTTTCCTTCACGGCCACTGGTACTTTGTCATAATAAGGCGATTTCTTTAGCTGTTCCAAGAAACTCATTTCCTTTCTATGATTAATACTGAAGTTGATCCAGAACAGCCATAATGTCTTGAGTTTCTTTTTGTAAGGTAAATCCCCTGATATTCCTTGTTCACTTCTTTGGGTTTCCCTGGCAATTAAATCGGTGGCAATAGATACTATTAAGTCCTCTTTATTCTTATAGTAGACATAAAGAGTGGAAACCGATAAACCCACCCGCTTGGCCAAATCTGCCATCTTTATACCTGCAAAGCCCCTTTCAAAAACTACCTCTATAGTGTTTTCTACAATGGCCAACTGTTTTGATTCATCCTTTACCCTCACGGTACAAATATAGCTATATTAATCGAATAAATATTCGATTATAATAAATTCTATATAAAATGATCGACTGCCCTAAGAGTAGCGTAATTAAATTCCAATAGAAAAGGATAATTCCAAATACCGAAGAAATACCATGGGATAATTCTTATATTGGGACTGGGGAACTTGGATCAATTTAAATTATACCGAAGCCTATGCTTATTTCTTACTTTTTAGTGGCGGCCAAGATCATTATTTTTATCACTATTATAAATGTATGGTTTCTTCGGTTCAACAAACCCACGCCTTGGCGGGGAGGTGACTCCAAATCCATGAAGGAAGAATTTGAGACTTATCGTCTGTCCCCTGTGATAATGTATATAGTAGGAACTTTAAAAGTTTCCCTTGCCGTATTGTTATTAACATCTATTTGGTTGGAGAATTTGACCACCCCTGCGGCCGGCGCTATGGGAATTTTCATGTTGGGTGCCATTGCCATGCAT
This sequence comes from Arenibacter flavimaris, assembly GCF_030291335.1. Taxonomy (NCBI): domain Bacteria; kingdom Pseudomonadati; phylum Bacteroidota; class Flavobacteriia; order Flavobacteriales; family Flavobacteriaceae; genus Arenibacter; species Arenibacter flavimaris. The sequence continues at coordinate 8,450 of NZ_JASWIM010000036.1, read as the reverse complement.
TTTAAGGCCGATGACCCCAATATAAAATCAATGCCCGCCTTGATCCTATTTCTGTTGTCGATCGGCATTGTTGTCGCCGAAGTTATACAGGATGGCATATAATTATTAAAATTCCTTGAGTTTCCAAGTTACAGCATATAATTCCACGTAAAGTAGCACCCATTGGGTCCTTACTTTTAACCTCCTTTGAATAACTATGCAATTGGCGATACTGGCCAAATAGGTGACGTAAAGCTATTAGGCTTCCTGCAGCTGTCTTTTGGATTGCCTGTAATTGTATTTCGGATAGATCATACGCTTGGCAAATCGATTAATAGTATTGGAGTTGACCATCTTGATATAAACCTGTTTGGTAACGCCAAAGTACTCATAAGTAGATCCATCCAAAAAGGTAATTTCCAATAAAAGGCCCTTATGATGGTAATCGGCAATTCCGGAATTGGCTATGGTTTCCGTATAAGCCTCTAAGTTTGCTGCTTTGGTTTCAGGAGCTATGCTCACTAAAAAGTGATAACCGTCTATTATCTTTCTACTGTTTACTTCCGCCTCTTCGCGCTTGATATCCCCTTCTTGAAATTTATCCGGATGCCATTCCTTTACCAGGTCGCGGTAACTTTTCTTAAGTACCTTTAGATCGATCTCCCTTTCTATTCCAAATAATTTCCTGTATTCGTTTATGCGCTTCATATTGATTTTTTACAGGCCGCGAAACTACGCTTAATTTCTTACAACCCTATGTATTTAACAAACAAAAAAAAAGCCCGTCAATGTTGACGGGCTTTTCATTAAACATGGAAGTATATATTATATAACTTGTACGTTTACTGCGTTTAATCCTTTGTTACCTTCTTTTAGGTCAAAAGATACTTCATCGCCTTCGCGAATTTCATCTATTAAACCTGAAATGTGTACAAAATGATCTTTTTCAACACCTTCTTCAGTGATAAAACCAAAACCTTTTGTGTCGTTGAAAAATTTTACTGTTCCTTTACTACTCATCGTAATGTAATTAAATTTATTATAATATTATCCTGCAAAGATGGTGCTAATAATTTAAAAAACAGCTATTTACTTCATTTATATTTACTAACAATATTTTTGGAAACATAAATATGGGTGTTTACACTTAAACAATTGCCCATTAAAAAACACTGTATCCTGCTATAAGCCTGACCGTTATACACTTTCATTGGATCAACCCCCAAGGCCATTTATAAGCTCGTAGTGGAATAAATAATTTTAATTTTTGAATATGGATGCCCTGTTTTAAGATCAACAATTAATCCATAAATTCATGTATCCCCTTACGCTACGCCAATGTTCCTGCTATAAAACGTAGCTTTCGAATAGATTTTCCAATTCTTTTTTAGGGTCTTTACATAGGCCCGAATGTGTTTCAGAACTCTGGATCATAGTACTCCTGGAGGCAGTTAACCAACGAAATCTATCCGGTAAATCTAGTTTGCCGATGGCTCCTCCGGAAGGTGCTCCCTTACATACCGATGTCCAGGCCTTTAAATATTTATCTATGGCATTAATATCGACTTCCTTTGAGAAACATTGCAATTTTTGGGGGTCCACTAAATATTTTACTTCCAAAAATTTCTTCCTTCTTGAAAAAAGTATTACCCCAATATTAAAGAATTCTGCACGCTCCACCTTAGGAACAAGTCTAATAATTGCGTATTCGTATTTGTCTTTATCTTGCATCTTCAGACTCTTTAACCAGTGTATGGATCATAGCAAGTTTGGCATTTATATATTCAATATAGGCCGCTCTAATTTCATCAGGATTTAAATCATCGGCCTCGTCCAACAACCATTCCTCAGGAATTAATGCTATGATTTCGGCAATTTTATCAGTAGTAAGTAAACCTTTAATTTCCAATGCCGCCTCTTTTAACTCAGTGGCAAACTCTAAAAGCACATGGTCTTTTATAAGGGGAAAGGTTCTGGTAAGATGATTTTTCCATGTTTCCCAATTATGGTGAAAATAAAAGCTCGCACCATTGTCAATTACCCATAATTCATTATTCCATTGCAATAAGTTGGTGTTTTTTGCCGTCCTGTCAATATTACTCATAATGCTATCCAGCAGTACCAATTTTGATGCGATTAAAGCATCTACCTTGGAAACCAATGGATCATAAGTTATGGCACTGGACAAAAAATGCAAGCCTAGGTTGAGGCCTACACTAAATTTAAGTAAATCTTGAACTTCCTCATCCGGCTCTGTCTTGCTAAATGAATCATCTAGATTCATAAACACTAATTCAGGTACCTTAAGTCCGACAGCCCGGGCCAACTCGCCGCCAATAAGTTCTGCTATTAAGGCCTTTTTTCCTTGACCTGCCCCTCTGAATTTTAAAACATATAAAAATCCATCATCGGCTTTTACAATCGCCGGCAAGGAACCACCTTCCCGCAATGGTTTTATATATTGAACAACATCAACTGTTCTTATATCAATTGAATTCATAAGCACGAAGATAAAAAAAGTTAGTTGTGTAAAATAGAATTTGTATTCCCGTGAATTGGTCCAATTTTTATGGATTGAAGAAAATTCAAGCTATAATGGGACCCGATACAATTACCAACCAATTGGAAAGTAATCCTTCAGGAATTTACCAGACCAATGTTTCCCTGTATTAATTCCGTCAATTAACGGATCCATCACCCTGGCAGCACCATCCACAATATCCAAAGGCGGTTGAAAATCATAGACTTCCTGCTTCATTTTAGATAGTGCAGCAGGGTCTTCATCCGTAACCCATCCCGTATCCACGGCATTCATAAATATACCTGCTTTGGCCAGTTCCCCTGAAGCGGTATGCGTAAGCATATTTAAAGCGGCCTTGGCCATATTGGTATGTGGGTGCCGTGATTCCTTAAAAGAACGATGAAACTTCCCTTCCATTGCCGAAACATTAATGATATGCTTTTGTCCTGTGTTCTCCTTCTTCATTAATTCTCCCAAACGGTTGCACAATACAAAAGGGGCCACGGCATTTACCAATTGTACTTCCAACATTTCAGTAGTTTCAATTTCTCCGAGTTTAAGGCGCCAACTGTTTGTATTTCGCAAATCTACCTGCTGTAAATCGGCATCCAATTCCCCTGTGGGAAATACCTCTTTTGCTACCAAGGCCTTATCAAAACTATAGGGGATCTGCGATAATTTGGCCGAAGCCCTTATTCCGATTCCTGCTTCCGGTCCATGCCATGTAACCGGTGTGTTCTGATTGGGAGAGGCTCCCGAGCTTAGTTCTTTTAATTCCAGCAAACAAGCTGTGTGATCGCTCAAAACCTTTTGGGCATTTGGAGGGAGTAACGATATAGGGCTTTCTTCATTGGACATCAAATGATGGTAAAAACCAGCGGGTCGTCGTACGGTCTGGGCTGCATTATTTATAAGAATATCCAATCGGTCATACTGCCGCTCTATATAATTACAAAATATTTCCACACTTGGGATATGCCGTAAATCCAGACCGTGAATTTTTAATCTATGCCCCCATTCCATAAAATCATCTTCTTTGGAAAAGCGCAATGCCGAATCAACAGGGAACCGGGTAGTAGCGATCACGGTAGCCCCACCGCGTAATAACATTAAAGTAATATGATATCCAATTTTTAATCTGGAACCGGTTACAACGGCAACCTGCCCTTTTACATCAGCTGTTTGAAATCGCTTGGCATAGTTGAAATCACCACATTTTATACACATGGTATCATAAAAATGATGTAATTCGTTAAACTCCGTTTTACAAACATAACAGTTTCTTGCTACCTCTAATTCCTGTTTTTTATGATTGACCAATTTTGCAGAAGACAAAAGTTTGGGGGCAACGAATATGTGGGCCTCACGTGCATTTCTTATTCCTGTTTCCTTACGGGCCTTTTTGTCCCTTGCCGCTTTTTTACGCAGGGCACTTTTCTTACCGTCTTTTTTTCTTCTGGAAAATTCTTCCCTATTGGGTCTGGAAAATTGGCCCGATACTTTTATTAAAGCAGTTCTTTTTCCCTTTGGAATATCAAATATCTGATCTGTGTGGTCCACTAATTGCTGCAAGAGCGCAATACAATTATCAATTTCCTCTGGAGTGATTGCAGCTTTACTCCCTTTTAGATCCTCTTTCATTTATAATATATTCCAACGGTTAAAAATTATTAAACCTCAGGGCAGGCCCGCCCGAACGGCACGGGCGAGCCCTGAACCCTATAATAGGAATCGACCCTAGGGCCGAGGAATTGCACCTAGATCCCGCCGAAAAAGGCGGGATTAGTTCAACTTGCAATTTTAAGTGCGTCTTACTCACTTCCCAAAATTGGGTTTCACTAATAAATATTTAGTTTTTACTCCGACAAATTAAAGAACCGAAATCCGAACTTTTTTCTTTTTTAAACGTGAATTGTTCAATTTTTCCACCAATTGATCGGCAATCCACAAAGGAACGGCAACAAAGGCGCAGTCCTGTTTTAATTCAATCTCCCCCAATTGATCGCTATTGATATTTCCCTGTTTAAAAAACAGCCCGGCAATATCACCCTTGGAAATTTTGTCCTTTCTTCCTCCCGAAATAAACAAGGTTTCCCAGAACTGTTTCATTGGTGCCGCTTTTTTAGAGATATCCACAGCACCTGAATCCTTTATAAACTCAGGCAATCGCTCCTTTTCCCATTTTAACACGTAGGCGGTACCTTTGGCATTTACCCTTGCCGTTCTCCCATTTCTATGGATAAATTCCTCCTCAGAATGTGGAAGCTCGTAATGAATTATATATTTCAACTCCGGGATATCTATTCCCCTCGCCGCCAAATCCGTTGCGATTAAAATTTGACTGGTTCCGTTTCTGAATTTAATCAGGGAACGCTCCCTATCCTTTTGTTCCATTCCTCCAGAAAAGCAAGTGTGGCCTATCTTATTTTTTTCCAGTAAAGAACTTACCTCTTCTATACTATCCCTAAAATTACAGAAAATGATTCCGGGCCGATTTCCCAAGTGTTGCAATAGCTCCAAAAGCCTTGGCAACTTATCCTTGGCAGCCGATAGCACTATCTTAATTGCTAATTTTGAACCAACTTCTTCCTCTAAATAATCGATGAGAACCGGCTGATCCAATTTCACGAAACCAGGAATCTCAACCCCCTGCGTAGCGGAAGTCAAAATCCTTTTCTTAATATTGGGCAATTCACTGAGAATTCCTGCCATTTCTTCCTCAAAACCTATTTCCAAAGACTTGTCGAACTCATCCAGTACCAAAGTTTTAATACTTTCCCTTGAGAACCGGTCACTGTCAAAATGATCCAAAATACGTCCCGGGGTTCCTATTAAAATAGTAGGATTATGTTTAATTTCAATCTTATCCTTGGACATAGGGCGTCCTCCATAAACGGCATTCACCTTATAGCCAGTGCCCATATTTCTAACCACTTGCTCAATTTGTATGGCCAATTCACGGGTAGGCACCAAAATCAGCGCCTGTACTTCCTCAATAGTAGGATCTAGAGTTTCTATCAATGGCAACAAAAAAGCCAAAGTTTTGCCCGTACCCGTTGGGGACAGAATAATAGTGTTGGTGGTTTTTCCAATTACGGCAATAGCTTCCTCCTGCATGGGATTCAACTGTTGGATATTTAGTTTTGCCAAAACATCCTCCTGGCCTTTAATATAATTTGCCATACCTACTATTTATTTTTTTTCTTTTTGGGCGCTTCTACTTTTGGACTGTGACTCGTAGACCGAGCCAGGTAATTTGCCAATATTTTATCTATAAGTTCCTCTTTTGTCAAATGATGGAAAACCGTTCTTATTTCTTCCCTAAATTCCTGTGAAATATTTCGGTTGGGTTTGGTCTTGAATATTTTGTTGGCCCATATCAAGGCATTGTTTTCTTCAATACTTTGGGCATCGGCCTTTTTAAATTCCTTAAATTCTATACCCAACTCCTTTTCAAAATCGGCAATATCCTCCACTTCCTCTTTTTGGATAACGCTTAATGAAAATCCCTTTGCCCCTGCCCTTGCGGTCCGTCCACTTCTGTGAACATAGGTATCATAGGTATCCGGTAAATGATAATTTACCACATAGGATATTTCCTTAACATCTATACCACGTGCAGCCAAATCGGTTGCTACCATAACATCTATAGTACCTTCCCTAAATTGTCCCATCACACGATCTCTAATTCCCTGGGTTAAACTTCCGTGGATGGCGCCTGATCGGAATTTATTGATGGCCAAATTTTTTCCCAATTTATTGACCGCCGCTTTTGTCTTGCAAAAAATAATTCCCCTTTCGCCTTCCCTGGACTTTAAAAAGTGTAGCAGAACTTCCAATTTCTCTATAGGTTCCACTACAACATACCTATGCTCTATACCCTGATGCCCTACTGTAGACATGTCCGCTTCTATCTGAACCACATGTTTGGACATATAATTCTGGATCAATTGTTTTAAGGCTCCCGGCATAGTGGCAGTAAACAATAAAGTTCTTCGGGATTTGGGAATTTCTGAAATAATATGGTCCAGGTCCACCTTTAAAGCAGTTACCATTTCATCGGCCTCATCCAAAACCAAATACTTGATATCTTTAATAATAATGGCCTTCCTGTTCACCAAATCCACTAGGCGACCTGGTGTGGCCACTACGATATGGGTAGTACTCTTTAAACGTTCAATTTGAGGTTTAATAGGTATTCCTCCACATATGGAGGCAATGGAAATAGACGGACAATGGGTGGAAAAGGAAACAAGATTCGCGTAAATCTGTTGCCCTAGTTCCCGCGTAGGCGCCAATATTACCAATTGTATTTTGCTATTATCTGTGTTTATCAATTGTAATAAAGGCAACCCAAAAGCAGCTGTTTTACCGGTTCCTGTTTTTGCCAGAGCCACTACGTCCTTGTCTTGCTCCAAAATAACCGGAATTACCTTTTTCTGAATATCAGTGGGTACCGATATTTGCTGGTCTATTAAACTTTGAAGTAGGTGTTCGTTGACTCCTAAATCAGAAAACTGCTTTGACATATAATAATTTTCTGCAAAGATAGCCACAGTTTTCAAGCTAATGCCGGTAATTGATACATATTCCCATTTCAGAACCATTCGGATCCCTAGGCATGGATTTAATTTGGTTCCCTTGCCTGGAACCAATAGGAGGATATGTATTTAACCGTCCATAAATCCCTTTTCAACATAAATCCATCTATTTCCTTCAGCAAGACCTACTTTTTGCATAACTTTAGTAAAGCCTAAACTTCACTGGAAATGGATAGAAACAATTTTCTAAAAAAAGGATTGTTCGGCCTTATTGCTGTTCCAACCGTATTACAGGCATGTTCCAAGGACAGTAATCCCAAGGATGATGAAGAGGATATGGTTGATTGTGAAATATCGCCTAGTGAAACGGCCGGACCTTTTCCCATAAAGACTCCTGCGGATTTAAAGAAGGCCAATATTGTTTCCGATAGAAGCGGGGTGGCATTGCTAATAACCATTAAGGTGCTGGACCAAAGCGATGATTGCAAACCTCTTTCCGGTGTTTATGTAGATGTTTGGCATTGTGATGCCGAAGGTTATTATTCTGAATATGGTGGAATTGCATTGCAACCAACCGATTTTACCAGCGACCATTTTTTAAGGGGTCGCCAGACTACGGATGCCAACGGTAACGTTTCCTTTATCAGCATTTTCCCAGGATGGTACAAAGGTAGGGCCCCCCATATACATTTGGAAGTGTTGGATTCCAGTGAAAAATCCATAAGGATAACCCAAGTTGCCTTTCCAAAATCGGTATGTGATACAGTTTATGCCACTACCCCTTATCACGGTAAAGCGGACACCTTGAACGAAAGTGACAATGTATTTTCCAACAGTATTGATGGCAATATGGCCGATTCGCTAACAGGAAATATAACGGACGGTTACACCCTGACAAAGACCATTGTTGTTTAATATTGGTACTCTGGTAGGAATTCAAGGTCGCATTGCAGAACGATAACATAGTTAATGGAACAAAAAAAGGTCTGGCAATTATTATAGTCCAGACCTTTTTTGTGTTGGGTGAATACGCCTTTCTATTTAGAATTCTTTTTTGCCAAACTCGCTTTCTATGAACTTTGCCTTATTTTTTATGGCGTTAAAGGTATAGGACAAATTAATCGATATAATATCCACCTCATACCTGTAATTGGTGGTAGTATAAAATTCATTGGCCTTAAACGTAGTGATTCGCTGTTCATTGGTATCCAACAATCCCATATCCATATTCTGCCATTGAAGGGTGGCCGTTAATTTATCGTCAAAAAACGATTTTCGGAAACTTAGATTAACGTGAGTTCGACTTAAGAAATGGGTGTTTTATATTGCAGGAAAAGCAGAAAATTGGTATATTTAAGTTATTGACATTCAAATATTTAACCAATTATCTGCTTATGATTTCTACCGAT
>NZ_JASWIM010000035.1:0-63491 GCF_030291335.1 Arenibacter flavimaris | reverse complement strand
AGACCGAAGATAAGGGGATGGGTCAATTACTATGGAAAATTCCGATTGTCGGATATGAGGAAGCTCTTTAGGATATTGCATATTCGTTTGGTCAAGTGGATACGCAATAAATACCGTCGTTTTTAAACGTAAAGAGTGGGTCTATGCTTATCGATACTTACAGAAGGTATCCAGATGTTACCCCAATCTTTTCTATCATTGGCAATATCCCGTGTTAAGACCATAATTGCAGTCTTGGTTTAAGAAGAGCCGTATGATGGGAGACTATCACGTACGGTTCTGTGAGAGGTTTAGGGGTGAAATTCCCCTTTACCTACTCGACACTCCTTTTCGTCCCGCCCAGCGGGACAAAATTCCGTACAATTTGGCTCAAAGCCAATTGCCAGTTTAAGGGAAATAATTTCCTGTTATGTTATTTTTTCGATGGGTACGGTTATCGGCGAAAGTAAAAAATGGATAACCCTACATAAATTTGAATGCTGAATTTCAGCGAAATAAAGATACAAAAATTAAATCATTGACTTCAAAAATGATGACAATAAATGGTCAATTTCTTGTAACATATTTTTATCTGTAATTGAACCGTCTAGATTGACTTTCCCTTTGGCACCTTGAATAAGTAGTCTTGATTCAAGTGGAATTTTAGCTTCTATGGTTTCGAGTATCAAACCCAAAGATTCGAATGCCTTTTCCCCAGATGCCGAGGCAACAATTATCGCAACGGGTTTGTTGGCAAATAATCTTGTAGAAACGTTCCATTCAATAGCGTTTTTCAAACTTCCGGGAAGGCTGAAAATATACTCAGGCGTACAAAATAGAATACCATCGGATTTTTCAATTTTTTCCCTGAATTGAAAGACTTCCTTTGGAAGATGATCATCATCTAATTCAGTATTAAAATGAGGCAACTTATCTACGCCATCGTAAATTTCGATATCCAAAATATCACTAAATTTTTTAGCTATAAATTCTAGAATTTTGTGATTTGTAGCGTTCTTTCTTGTGCTTCCCGAAATTGCTAGAATTTTCTTTTTATTGATTGACATTAAATAACATTTGAATAGCAATTTGCAATTTAAAATTCATCTTTTTGAATAATTCCAATTGATAATGATTATTGGAGGATAGTCATTAAATGCGTAATACGTAAACTGACACCTCTAAAAACTTAAAGGTGTCAGTTTACTATTTTTGAAAATTAGATATTGAATACAAATTTATAAGAATACAAATTTCGCAATGCTTCTTCGGCTATCGTTGTTTCAAAACAGGTGTGATTTTCCCTTACGTATTTGCGGATAGCATCCCCAAATTTTCGTTCCACGTCTTTTTTGGAATTTTCCAAAAGTCGGTTTTGAGCCTCTTCGCTCAAGTCGGTAAAATTGAGATATACCATAGCTTTGAATTTAAAGGATTCCGTTATCCGCAAAACTGTAATAATCGCCATCAGGGGAAAGTATCAAATGGTCTAAAACTTTGATATCAAACAACTCCCCAGCCTTTTTGATTTTCTCGGTCAGGTTCTTGTCCGCTTCACTGGGTTTTAAAGTTCCACTCGGATGGTTGTGCAGTAAAATAACTGCCGTGGTCAAGCTCTTTAACAGTACGGCAAACAGAATACGGACATCCACTAAAGTTCCTGTAATTCCTCCGTTGGAGGCTTCGTATATCCCTTTTACCTTATTGGCATTGTTGAGCAACATTATTTTAAAGGTTTCGTGCAGTTCAATTGTTTCTTTGTTCCATTGGCTGTAGGCTATATCGGCAGCACTTTGGGAACAGGTTACTTTGGGAAGCAAATTTGCCTTGGTGCTTCCGCTGTAACTTATGGCTATTTCATTAACTTTGCTTTTCATTATTAGCTTATTAAAAGGGTTAATAATTAAAAGAGGGCGCTACTTTCGATGGGAACGCCCTCTTAAATTTTTAGGATTACTTATCATTTTTATTTCCGAGCAAAAGAACTTCCTTTGCTTCGACTTCGGTTACATAGCGTTGATTGCCATTATCGGTGGTATAGGTTCGGGTTCTCAATTTTCCCGTGATGGCTATTTCCTTTCCCTTACCTACATAATTTTCGACAATCTCGGCAGTCTTGCCCCAAGCTACAACGGTGTGCCAATCTGTAGTTTGTGTTTTTTCGCCTTTGGAATCTTTGTAATACTCGTTTGTGGCGATTGAAAAGCGGGCTACTTTCTTTCCGCTTTCAAGGTTGGTAATGGTTGGTTCCTGTCCAACGTTTCCGATTAACTGTACGTGATTTTTTAAAGTACTCATAATAAAATATTTAAGGATTAATAATGCTGTCAGAACCATTCAGACAGTTTGCGTTTGTATTTTTTTGAATTGATTTACTTATTATATCTTGAGCGTTTTCCTTTTTTGTTTTTTTTTGGTGCCGCTTCCTTTTTGATGTTTTTGTACGATTTCATAAGATTCATTTTAGATTTACTTCCCATAGGCCCTCGCTGTTACCTTTTTTTGTTGCTGATACATTTTCAATATTTGGAATTGATAAGGACTTATAAAAGGGAGGCACGACCGGTTATGCAGTCCGTTCAACTTCCAAATGTTGGTATTTTGCTGGCTAAAAAAGGGAGGGACAGTGAGGGTGCGGGAGTAGGCCTAAAGGCTTTTGTGAAGTACCAATACATAGGAAGCGGCACCAAATGATTAAATGGAATTCCGATGGAGCGGACTTCGTTCACGATTTCGGATTGGGAATGGAGTGTTCCTTTCCAGAGTATCGGAAAGGGTTAACGATGGAAAGTAGAAATTGGGGATGGTGTCCAAGACTTTTTCAGGGAAGCTCTTTGCCCGGAATGCAGCTTTACGCGAAATGGAGGGGGATGTGCTGAGTGAACTCCATAAAGGAGTATCCGTTTTGGACAAATTATGCTTTATAATGGAAAATATTTAGCTACAATGTAATCATAATGGAAAATATTTGTTTAAAATAATATAAAGACCTTCTTAATGGAAAATATTTTCATCGCTCTTTTGCTTTTATATTGGAAATGTTTTGTAAAAAACCACATCATAATGGAAAATATTTGTAATTTTAGCTCCTTAATTTAATTATAATGGAAAATAGTTTACCCATACACCTTCAAGAAATTATTTTTTCTTCGAGCGATTCCAATATAAGCAGGCAAATTTCGGTATTAGAAAACGAAGGAAAAATCAGAAAAATTGCATCCCGTATATATACCTCAAACTTTACGGATAGTGATGAAGATATTGTTAAAAGGAATCTTTTTACCATTCTCGGAAAACTATACCCGGGATCATTATTAAGCCATAGATCTGCTATTGAATTCAAACCTACTTCAAAAGGGCATATATTCATAACCTATACCTATACCAAAAAAGTAAGTTTACCAGGGATAACTATACGGTTTCTTCAAGGAGAAGGCCCCATTGAAGGAGATACAATTTTTTCGGGGGAATTGTATGTTTCCCAAAGAGAAAGGGCTTTTCTTGAAAATTTGCAAGTTTCCAGAAGACCAGGGCCAGAATCCAAAACACTGACCCTGCCTGAAATAGAAGAAAAACTGGAACAAATTGTTAGAGTAAACGGGGAAGATGCTTTAAATGAGGTCAGGGATAAATCTAGGGTCATAGCAGAAAAGTTGATGATGCAAAAGGAATTTGAAAAACTGGACAGGCTGATAAGTGCTTTATTGACCACCCATACTTCAAAAATATTGACTTCCCCAGTAGCAATGGCCAGGGCATTTGGAACCCCATTTGATCCTGCAAGAATCAAGTTGTTCGAAATCTTATTTTTAGCATTGCACCAACGTGAGTTTAAAAGCTATCCCGATGCAAACCTAGAACCATCTGCATTTAAAAACTTTGCTTTTTTTGAGGCCTATTTTTCCAATTATATTGAAGGAACGGTATTTGAACTCGAAGAGGCAAAAGACATTATAAGTACAGAAAAGCCTTTACCCAATAGAAATGAGGATTCCCACGATATATTGGGCACTTATAAATTAGTAAGTAATGAAAAGGAAATGAAAACCCTTCCTACATCAGCAGAAGAGCTTTTAAAAATTTTGGAATACCGACATCAAGTTCTTTTAGGAGCTAGATTGGACAAAAAACCAGGAAAGTTTAAGGACAAGAACAATAGAGCAGGAAATACACATTTTGTAGATTATACAATGGTTCGGGGGACTTTATTAAAGGGCTTTGAATATTACAATGTTTTAAATGATCCTTTTGCCAAAGCGGCCTATATTATGTTTATGGTCAGTGAAATCCATCCATTTTTGGATGGCAACGGAAGGATAGCAAGGGTAATGATGAATGCAGAACTTGTAAAAGCAGGACAGGCCAGAATTATGATTCCCACCGTTTACAGGGATGATTACTTAGGGGCTTTAAGACGATTGACCAGACAATCAGATCCTGAAGTATATATTAGAATGTTGCAAAGAGCACAGCTCTTTTGTAGTACCCTAACAGCGAATTCTATAGATGTTATGGAGAACCAACTGGAAAGAAGCAATGCTTTTAAAGAACACGACGAAGCCCGGTTAGTATTCTGACCAAATAGATTATGGACTTTAATCACTTCAATAAGTTTATGCTACTTTATACTTTTTGACAGAGTGACAAAATCAAAAGATTGCCAAAAATGTAAAAAAGTGGTAAATATTTGAAATAGCAGATATTCACGTCAGTATAAATCAGGCTGTGATTTCTTAAAAATATTTCTTTAACAACAAATTAATTTGTCCCAAAAAAAGCGTGTTTTTGGGACAAAAATTAACTTTAAAGATTTCTCCAATATAAAGTAAGTAGCCAAGAATGATTAATATCCCATCTAATATTTATTCAAAAAACATTTTGTGCTTTCTATTAAACGAATAAATTTTATGATTTTAATGACATTTAAAGGAAAATGAAATCAATTAAGGTCAGATAAAATGATTGGATAAAAAAACCAAAAATGTTGTACCTATGTTGTACCCAAGACATAAAAAAAGGCCTCACATTTCTGTGAAGCCTTGTGTTTACTAGTAGCGGGAACTGGACTCGAACCAGTGACCTTCGGGTTATGAGCCCGACGAGCTACCTACTGCTCTATCCCGCGATGTATGTTCAATGTACCTTAATGGTACTGTCATTTTATTTTTTTTTCAGTCAGAGTAGGTACCCTGTCCTGAGCGTAGTCGAAGGATGCTGCTTGGTTCCTGAGCGAAGCCGAAGGACTATCCCGCGATGTGCGTTTCCTAAACATTCAACTTGGCTCTAAACCCTCAGTTCATAATGCTGACTGAAATATTTCGGACTGCAAAGATACATGCTTTTTATGATTTCCCAAATCTATTTTAGATTAAATATTAAAATTGAGCCTAATTTTTTATCTATCATTTAAAAATGCACAGTTGTAGTCCTCCTTGTCTAAAATCTTTCTATTTTGTATCGATTTTAATTAAATCCGTCACCTTTAATTCGCCCGATTATTTATGGATAACTATGGTTTTCTCTCAATCCTGCCACCTATCATTGCTATCGTATTGGCACTCAGAACCAAACAAGTTTATGTAGCCCTGCTTTTTGGAATATGGTTTTCATGGGTCATCATTAATGACTGGAATTTTCTTACCGGTACGCTAGCGGCCATAGAGGGATTGGTAAATGTTTTTAAATCCCCGGGAAATACAAGGACCATAATGTTCAGTGCATTGGTAGGGGCACTGCTGCTGTTCATTCAATACTCCAAAGGGGTGGAGGGATTTATAAACCAGATCAATAGGGTAATCCTCTATTTTGAGAAAAAGCAGAGTGGATATAGTAGGGTAGTGGTGCAGCTTATGGCGTTACTTACCGGAATTTTACTCTTTGTGGAGACAAGTATTAGTTCCTTGACAGTTGGGACCCTTTACCGACCCGTTTTTGATAAGCTTAAAATTCCGAGGGAAAAACTCGCCTATATTGCCGATTCCAGTTCCGCCCCTTCCTCCATTTTAATTCCCTTTAATGCATGGGGGGCTTTTATAATGGGGTTACTGCTTACGCAGGGAATAGAGAATCCGTTTGGGACCATGCTTGCTTCCATAGCCTATAATTTTTACCCTATTCTCGCCATAGTGATTGTTTTCGTGGTAATTATCGGCAAAAAGGATATAGGACCTATGGGCAAGGCCGAAAAACGCACCAGGGAAACAGGGAAATTGTTAAGTGATACTGCCAAACCCATGCTGTCCAGTGAGATAACCTCTTTTGAATCCAAGGCAGGAATCAAGGCCAAGGCGTATAATATGGTCGTGCCCTTGGCGACTATGGTATTTATGATGCCAATTAATTTGGCCTATACGGGTTGGGGTGCCGTGGAGGACGCCTCTTCATTTTCGGACCATCTTTTTAAGGCCATAGGCAATGGGTCTGGTTCATCATCCGTGCTATATGCAGTACTAACGGCAATTTTAGTTGCCATGGTAATGTATAGAGCGCAAAAAATTATGAAAACCAAAGAAATGATCGACCTGACCCTGAAGGGAATTAGCGAACTGATGCCACTAGCTTTGTTGATGTTATTGGCCTTTGCAATAGGAGACGCATGTAATACCTTGGGTACCGGGCAATTTATAGCAAATTGGTCCAAGGACTGGTTGTCGCCTGCTTTTTTACCGGCTGTTATTTTTGTGATCAGCTCCCTTATAGCGTTTTCAACTGGGACTTCCTGGGGAACCTTTGCCATTATGATGGCGATCTCCATGCCCATGGCCGAAATCCATGGAGCACCACTGCCTTTAATTGTGGCCGCTACCTTAGGGGGTGGGGTTTTTGGAGACCACTGTTCCCCTATTTCGGACACCTCCATTATTTCATCCATGGCCTCTGCCAGTGATCACATAGACCATATAAATACACAGTTGCCCTATGCCCTGATCGGCGGTTTGGTAACAGTGCTTCTTTATGTAATTTTAGGCCTAATCATGATTTAGATGGTAGGATTCCACTACCTTTGCAACTATTAAAGTTAAAAAGGAAAGATGTCGCATAAAGCTGGTTTTGTAAATATTATAGGAAATCCCAATGTGGGGAAGTCCACACTTATGAATGCCTTTGTTGGGGAAAAGTTATCCATAATTACTTCCAAGGCACAAACAACCCGGCACCGAATTTTGGGAATTGTCAATGGGGACGATTTTCAAGTGGTACTTTCCGATACCCCGGGAATCATCAAACCGGCCTATGAATTGCAATCGTCTATGATGGACTTTGTGAA
Source organism: Arenibacter flavimaris (assembly GCF_030291335.1). Lineage (NCBI taxonomy): Bacteria > Pseudomonadati > Bacteroidota > Flavobacteriia > Flavobacteriales > Flavobacteriaceae > Arenibacter > Arenibacter flavimaris. The sequence goes on along the minus strand of NZ_JASWIM010000035.1, from coordinate 56,245 downwards.
ATCGGCCTTTGAAGATGCCGATGTATTGCTTTATATGGTTGAAATTGGTGAAAAGGCCTTAAAGGACGAGCGCTTTTTTGAAAAACTAAAAAATACCAAAATCCCTGTTTTGCTTTTATTGAACAAGATTGACGTGTCCGAGCAGAATATTTTGGAAGAGCAGGTTCAATATTGGCACGAACAATTACCGACCGCTGAAATACATCCCATATCCGCCTTGCAGAATTTTAATGTGAAGGAAGTCTTTCTACGGATATTGGAATTGTTGCCGGAAGCCCCGCCATATTATCCAAAGGACCAATTAACGGACAAGCCGGAGCGATTTTTTGTAAACGAAACCATCAGGGAAAAAATCCTTCAATTCTACAAAAAGGAAATCCCATATTCAGTGGAGATCGATACCGAGGAATTCTTTGAAGACGAGGACATTATCCGAATGCGATCCGTTATCATGGTGGAACGCGATTCCCAAAAAGGGATTATTATTGGCCACAAGGGAAGTGCCCTAAAAAGGGTAGGGGTGGAAGCCCGTAAGGATTTGGAAAAATTCTTCGATAAACAGGTGCATTTGGAACTCTATGTAAAAGTAAACAAGAATTGGAGAAGCGATCCCAATCAGTTGAAGCGCTTTGGCTACAATCAGGGTTAGTATTTTAAAAGTTCGTTTTTAGGGAGGTAAATGTTTCTTAGTTTTCTTTGCCCACCCCATTTAGGCTAGATCCTTAACAATTAGTTATTATTTATTTTACGCTTAGCTTATAGCCGGTTTACATCTTTGGTTTTAATAAATAACCAAAGAAAATGAAGAAAACACTTTTAGCACTTTTCGTAGGTGGAATGCTATTCACCTCTTGTATCAAAGATCATATTGGCCATGGTGGCGGTAATGACGACGTAGATGTATCAACCCTTACATTCGCCAAAATAGGTGGGTTCTCCAATGGAACAGGAGAGGAAGGTTTTGCTGAAATCAGTGCCTTTGATCCCAAGACCAACAAATTGTTTATCGTAAATCCGGTCCAGTCCGAAGTTTCGGTTTGGGATATTTCATCTCCTTCCTCCTCAGTAAAATTAAGCTCAATTTCATTGGCGGGAACTCCAAATAGTGTTGCTGTTCACGACGGACTTTTGGTTGTAGCTGTAGAAAATGCCAATAAACAAATGAATGGTACAGTACAGACTTATGATACCGAGACCCAAGCCTTGGTAAATACATATAATGTAGGTGCATTGCCAGACATGGTTGCTTTTAGTCCTGATGGAAAATATATAATTTCTGCCAATGAAGGGGAACCAAATGCTGATTATTCGGTAGATCCAGAGGGGTCCATTTCTGTAGTGGACGTTCAAAAAAATGAGGTTAATACTATGTTTTTTACTTCCTATAGTGCGGCTTCAATAGGGAACGATTTTAGGGTTTTTGGTCCATCGGCAAGTATTGCCCAGGATGTGGAACCGGAATATGTGGCAGTTTCGGACGATAGTAAGTTTGCCTATGTAACGCTTCAGGAAAATAATGGTATTGCCGTGGTCGATTTAAAGAATAAGGCCATTGCCAATGTTTTTGGTCTAGGTGTAAAGGATTATTCTTTTGGGGCAAATATGATGGACGCCAGCAATAAGGATGATGTGGTAGGGAACTTTCGGAATTGGCCAGTGCTTGGTTTTTATATGCCGGATGCCATTACTTTTGCCAAGCTAGATGGCATGGATTATATTATTACGGCCAATGAAGGGGATTCTAGGGATTACAATGGATATTCCGAAGAGGAAAGGGTAGAAGATGTAATCTTGGATCCGTTAGCTTTCCCTAATGCCGCTGATCTACAAATGGAGGAAAATTTGGGAAGGTTAAAAATTACCACGGCAAATGGTGATATCGATGGCGATGGAGACTTTGATAAAATATATGCCTACGGAGGAAGGTCTTTTACAATCTGGTCTACTTCTGGGACTTTGGTATATGACAGTGCCGATGAAATTGGAAGAAGGACTTTAGAGCTTAACCCATCTTATTTTAATGCCGATGAGGGTGAAGCCGATGGACGAAGTGATGATAAAGGTGCCGAGCCAGAATCTGTAACCACTTTGAAGGTGGGCAGTTCTACTTTGTTATTTGTTGGTTTGGAGCGTACAGGTGGTGTTTTGGTGTATGATATTACCAATCCCAATAGTCCAGAATACGTAAATTGGCTTTTTGATTCCTCGGATATTGCTCCCGAAGGTCTGGTGACTATTTCAGAGGAAAATAGCCCAACAGGAAATGCCTTGGTAATTATCACCAATGAAGTTTCCAACACCGTAGCGATTTACGAAATAAAATAGATTGTAATTTGTTTTGTAAGTATTCCCCGGGTATCTGCCCTGTATACTCGGGGATTATTTTTTGTATTAGTCACTTCGACAGAGTCTATTTTTTGGACGACTAGAAGTCGCACATTTTAGGCCGGACCCATTGGTGTGTTTTGGTAACTCTAGGTATTTATTTGGATGAATAACATTCTCCGATTATTGCTTGGTGGCTGAACGGAGCCGAAGCCGCATTCAATAGTTTTTCTTTCTGACCCTATTCGATTTCGACTACGCTCAATCTCCGCTAAGACCATGAAACTTTAAACTTTCAACCTTGGCATGCCGTAACATAAACTCATGCAATTGATGCATTTGGGGCTTACCCTTTCTTTTTCCTATCCTACCAAATACATAAAGAACAATCCATACAATGACCATTAAGGCCATTAATCCGATCTGCAGGTCCGTTTCTTTACCCAGCGCATTATTGGAATAGGCCCATACCCCAAAAATAATGAACAATGTGGCCACTCCGAAATGCACGAACATAAAAAATGTCCATAAGGTAGGGTTGGGACCAAACAATCCGTAGATAGTGCTGCCGCCTTCTTCCCGGTCCACCACTTCTATCTGCAGTTGGGGCGACCAAAAATGGGATTCTGCCTTATTGAATTTTATAAAAACATGATGATCGGAAATCTTTACGACAAAAGGAGGAGTGTCCTCATTTTGGAATAATTGCAATATGGATTTCGCAGGACCTTTTAGATTAATTTGGAATCTTGGTCTTAGGATAATTTCGTTGGGTAACACTTTCAAACTAGATGGCTGATAATTAGGATAAAAGATACTGTTTTTTCTTCGGATATAAATAGTACTTTTGCATCAAATTAAAAGTATGAGTGCTATTGTAGCCATTGTAGGAAGACCTAATGTAGGCAAATCAACCTTTTTTAATCGATTGATTCAAAGAAGAGAGGCCATTGTTGATGCCGTAAGTGGGGTTACACGAGATCGTCATTATGGTAAGAGTGATTGGAACGGAGTAGAGTTTTCTTTGATCGATACCGGTGGATATGTGTTGGGGAGCGATGACGTTTTTGAAAAGGAAATAGATAAGCAAGTAGAATTGGCCATCGATGAGGCAGACGCCATTATCTTTATGGTAGACGTGGAATCTGGGGTTACCGGAATGGATGAGGATGTAGCCAATTTGTTAAGGCGCGTAAATAAGCCCGTTTTCTTGGTGGTCAATAAAGTAGACAACGGAAAAAGAGCCGAGGATGCCGTTGAGTTCTATTCTTTGGGTCTAGGGGAGTATTATACCATTGCCAGTATAAACGGTAGTGGTACGGGCGACTTACTGGACGATTTGGTGAAGGTGTTGCCGGAAAAGGAAAAAGAGAAGGACGACTTGCCTCGTTTTGCCGTGGTTGGAAGACCCAATGCAGGAAAATCATCCTTTATCAATGCCCTGATTGGGGAAGAGCGATATATAGTGACCGATATTGCGGGTACTACTAGAGATAGTATAGATACCAAATACAACCGGTTTGGGTTCGAATTTAATTTGGTAGATACGGCCGGAATCCGTCGTAAGGCCAAGGTCCGGGAAGATCTGGAGTTCTATTCCGTAATGCGTTCTGTAAGGGCCATAGAACATTCGGACGTTTGTATTCTTATGTTGGATGCTACCCGAGGTTTCGACGGACAAGTGGAAAATATTTTCTGGTTGGCTCAGCGCAACAACAAGGGAATAGTGATCCTGGTTAATAAATGGGATTTGGTTGAGGATAAGGAAACCAACACCATTAAGCAATATACCCAAAAAATAAAGGAGGCCATAGCTCCTTTTACAGATGTGCCCATTCTTTTTGTATCCGTCCTGACCAAACAGCGTATCTATAAGGCTATTGAAACAGCAGTTCAAGTCTATGAAAATAGGCAAAAAAAGGTTGTTACCAGAAAACTGAACGATATCATGTTGCCCATTATAGAAAATTATCCTCCACCGGCCTATAAGGATAAGTATGTTAAAATAAAGTTCTGTACTCAATTGCCAACCCCCTATCCACAGTTCGCTTTTTTCTGTAATCTTCCACAATATGTAAGGGATCCCTACAAGCGATTTCTGGAGAATAAGCTAAGGGAGAATTTTGATTTTACCGGGGTACCGGTAACGGTATTTATGAGAAAGAAATAGGGATCTGCACTGGTATTGAGGTATTTCTAAAAGTGAGGTCTTAAAGTTCTGTTAACCATTTGGGTCGTAGTAGGGCAAGGGTTATTTTTGGGGGCTTACCATACTACCAAGAATCCAAGACAGAATTACCAAATGAAGAAATTTCACCTTTCTATCCTATTTTCCATTCTATTTTTTAGCCATTCTTTTTCCCAGGATTTCGTGTTGAGCGGGAAGATTGTCGATGCCATTACCAAGGCTCCATTGGAAGCATGCACAATTTATGCGGAATCATTAAAGGATAGTTCCTTGGTAACCTATACCGTATCCGATCAAAAAGGGTTGTTTGAACTGGAAGGGGATACCAATCTCAAGGAGTTAAACGTATACTTCTCCTATAATGGGTACAAGCCACATAGTTTAAAAGTGAAACTGGAAGCCCAAGTAGATTTGGGGAGTGTGCCATTGGAGGAGCAAGCACAGGAATTGGATGCTGTTCTTGTTGTGGGCGATAGGGTTCCCATCACCATAAAAAAGGACACCTTGGAATTTAATGCTGATTCCTTTAAAACGAAACCAGATGCCTCTGTAGAGGATGTGCTGAAAAAGTTGCCTGGGGTAGAGATGGATAGCGATGGGAAGATTACCGTAAATGGTAAGGAGGTAAATCAGGTGCTGGTAAATGGTCAGGTTTTTTTTAGTAACGACCCTAAAGTAGCCACCAAAAGTTTGCCCAAAGATATAATAAGCAAGATTCAAATTACCGATACCAAAACCAAAACCGAGGAATTTACGGGGGAAGCTGGCGATGGGGAAAACAAAACCATAAATCTTACCATAAAAGAAGATAAGAACAAGGGCTATTTGGGAAGAATGGCAGCGGGCTATGGCACTGATGATCGATATCAGCTAAACGGACTGCTCAATTATTTTAGTGATAAGAAAAGGATAAGTTTTATAGCAAGCTCCAATAACATTAACAATTCAGGTTTTTCCTTTGATGAGATTTACGACATGGTGGGGAATACCGATGGGGGATATTCTGGGGCACGGGAATCTGGGCTGATCAATAATTTTGGCAATGGAATTACTACTTCATCAAATCTTGGAACTAGCTATGCCAATTCCGAAAAGGGGGAATATAAAATCGATGCCAATTACTTTTTTGGATACAGCGATTCCTATAATGACCAGAAGACAAGTAGGGAAAACATCTTGCCCGATAGTAGATATTTTACGGACAACATATCCAATTTTGAGGGTTCTACCAATTCCAATCGGGGAGCGGCCAACATAGATTATGATGTTGATGAAACGCTTCGGGTGACGGTTCAGCCCTCCTTGAGCGTTAACAGGACCAACTCTGTCAACAGTAATAATCGGGTTTCCACGGATCAAAATGGAGATTTGATCAATAGAAATGATAGGGTATCGGTCAATGACGGTGTTCAAAGTAGTTTTTCCAATCGTATTGGAATTATGAAAAAGCTGGATACCATTGGTAAAATGATAAGTATTTCCTTTTCCAATGACAATTCTGAAAATTTGAATACGTCCAACTTAAATTCGTACCGAGAGATATTTGGGGATGATCCAAGTATAGAAACCCTGGATCAGCTTTCGGAAATAGACAATAAAAGAAATTCCTATGAATTGGAGCTGGATTATAGACAACCGTTGACCAGTAAACTGTTCTTGGATTTTGGTTATGAATATAAAAATGATCAAAGGGACAATGCCAAACAGGTAATGGATTTCGACACTGCAACCAATGGATATACCGATTTTAACATGGCTTTGAGTTCGGATTTTACCTTTGGAAATATACAACAGTCCCCTTCTTTTGGAATACGCAGTAATGGGGAAAAGTTGAATTTCAGAGTCAATGCCACCTATGTGATGACGGATTTAAAGAATCAAGATTTTCTTCAGAACACCACTTTTTCAAATTCATATAAGAATCTGATGTTCAGGACCAATATTAGATATAATCTGGGCAAGAACGAGCGCTTGTACCTAAGGTACAATTCCAGGCTCAATGTGCCATCGGTCAATCAATTGCAACCGGTACCCAATATTAATGATCCACTGAACGTGGTAATAGGTAACCCCAATTTACTGCCCAGTGTTAATCATGGTATAGATTTTAATTACAACAATTATAATTGGAAGGAACGAACTGGGATTTTTCTGTATTCAGGATTCGATATTCAAAAGGATAGGGTGTCCGCTATTTCCACCACCGATGACAATTATTTAAGAACTACACGCTATACCAATGTAGATGGAAACTATAGTGGGTACGGAGGTGTAGGGTATTCCAAACAAATTAAGAAAGACAGTCTATATACCATTAAATTTAACGTTAGACCAAGGTTAAATTTTGGGCGACAAGTAAGTTTTACCAATGGGGTGGAATTAAAAGCGAAATCCTTTGATGTAAGTCCGTATGTTTCAACTACCTACAATTATAAGGAACAGATAGAGATTGAACCAGGGTATGGAATAGGTTTTAACAATACTACCTATAATTTGGAAAGTGTAGACGATATTAAATTTACATCCCAAAATGCCAGTCTAAGGGTTACAACCTATTGGCCCAAGAATTTAATATGGGGCAATGATTTAAAATACAGCTACAATGGCAATGTGGGTCCAGGATATAAGAAGGATGCCCTTTTTTGGAATATGAGTCTCGGTCTTCAAATGCTACAGGATAAAGGCACCCTTAAAGTCTTGGCCTATGATTTGTTGGATCAAAATATAAATACCCGAAGAACTACAGGGGAGGATTTTATTCAGGATTTTCAAGGTACCGTACTGCAACAGTATTTTATGGCCAGCTTTACCTATAAGTTTGATCAGTTTGGAGGTAAAAGGCCAAATAGTGGAGGGGGAAGACGTTATTACAATTAATCCTCTAGGATGTATAAGTTGTTTTTGGTTTGAATGCCTGTACATTTTCATTTCCAAATCCTCAAATCCTCAAATTAACACATTGATACATTGATACATTATCAAGTGAACCCCTATTGTATTCTTTTCAATAATACTTGATTATCTTTTTTTTTCTTGCGATCGCTGTTACTGGTTTGAAGGGTTTAAGGTTTGAATGCCTATACATTTCCAAATCCTCAAATCCTTAAATTAACAAATTAACACATTAATACATTGATACATTATCAAGAGAACCCTTATTGTATTCTTTTCAATAATACTTGATTATTTTTTTTTCTTGCGATCGCTGTTACCGGTTTGAAGGGTTTAAGGTTTGAATGTCAATACATTTTCATTTCCAAATCCTCAAATCCTCAAATTAACAAATTGATACATTGTTACATTAAGCAATTGGTACATTTTCACATTAAAACCATCACCAACCTCCTGAGGAACCACCGCCACCAAAGCCTCCGCCGCCGAAGCCTCCTCCGAAACCGCCGCCGCCAAAACTGCCTCCACCGCCAAATCCTCCACCCGAAGATCCGGATCTGTAACCGCCCCGGCCCATATTGCTGAGCACAATTATATCCCAAAGGTCCATGCCCTTATGGTTGCCTCCCTTACCGCCACCCCCTCTTTTCCCTTTGTTGGAAAGTATAATCAGGATAACTATAAAAATGATGAAAGGAAGTACGGTCTGAAATGGAAATCCAGGATTTTCGTCGAAACTGCGCTCTTCCTTGAACTCTCCATTCAGCACATTAAAAATAGCATCAGCTCCCTTATTGAGTCCGGCGTAATAATTCCCCTGTTTGAATTCTGGGATGATTACTGTTTCTATAATACGTTTGGAAAGGGCATCTGTTAATGTGGGCTCTATTCCATATCCTGTGTTGATGGCAATTTTTCGATCGTCCCTGGCCAATAAGATCAAAATACCGTTGTCTTCCTTGGCCTGTCCTATACCCCAGGCATGTCCCCAGTTAGCACCTAGAAAATTGATATTTTCCCCTTGGGTAGAAGGGATAATGGCTAAAACGATCTGGGTGGAAGTACTATCTGCATATCGGATCAATTTTTGCTCCAAACTGGTTTTTTGTTCGGCAGAAAGTAAATTTATATAATCGTAAACACTTGTTTGTTCCTGAAGTTTTGGTTTTTCAGGAATTTTAAATTGGGCAACAGTTATGGAGAAGCTGCATAATACCAGGAATAAGAGACTACCCTTTAGATACTTCATTGCTTAATTCGTTGGTGTTATTGTGTCGCCAAGGAAAGTGGGTTTGCAGTTCTTTGCCGGCCATGAGTATTCCTTCTATGATCCCTTGTTTAAAATTCCCTTTTTTAAAATGATTTTCCAGTATCGTTTTGGTGTTGTCCCAAAAATTATCGGGGACCACCCTGTTTATGCCTTTATCGCCATAAATAACAAATTTCTTGTCATGAACGGCAATGTAGATCAACACCCCATTTTCTTCTTTGGTATTGTCCATTTTTAAATAGTGGAATACTTCTTGGGCACGTTCAAAATGGGGTTTCTTGGTCATGGGTTCAATGTGCACCCTAATTTCCCCCGAAGTGTTTTTTTCGGCCTCTACAATAGCATTCACTATTTCCAATTCCTCCTTGGCCGTCAAAAAATCTTCTACTTTGGACATGGTACTTTAGTTGAATTCAAAATTTACGTCTGGAGCTTGCTCCGCACCGGCTTCCGATTTAAAGTAAGCCAATTCATCAAAATTAAATAGGCCTGCCAATACGGAATTTGGAAAAGTTTTAATGTGATTGTTATAGGGCAGGACGCTTTCGTTAAATCGATTTCGCTCTATGTTTATTCTGTTTTCAGTGCCTTCCAACTGGGATTGCAGTTCAAGGAAATTTTGATTGGCTTTCAGGTCAGGATAACGCTCTACGGTGACCAAAAGACTTTTCAGGGCACCGCTAAGTCCACCCTGTACCTCATTGAATTTTGCAAGTTGCTCTGGGGTAATGTTGGTGGGGTCTATACTGACAGAAGTGGCCTTGGCCCTAGCTTCTATAACGGCTGTAAGAGTACCTTTTTCAAAGTCGGCAGCACCTTGTACCGTCTTGACGAGATTGCCTATAAGATCGTTTCGCCTTTGATAGGCGCTCTCTACATTGGCCCAGGTCTGGGTAGATGTTTCCTTGAGTTTAACAGCTGTATTGTTAAAGCCTACGGCCCATTGGTACAAGCCTATTCCCAAAACGGCAAGAATAATAACCGGAATTAACCATTTTTTCATGATCAGTGTGTTTAGTGTTATTTATAGTTGGTTCTTTATTTTAATTAGTTCAGCCTTAACTTTTTCCAATTTTTGAATCACATCAAAGGTAGACAAGGTCTTTAATTTATCTTCCTTTAGATGGGTTTTGGCACCTTCCAGGGTAAAACCGCGTTCCTTTACCAAATGGTATATCAACTGAAGGTTTTTAATGTCCTGGGGTGTGAATTTTCTATTGCCCTTAGCATTTTTTTTAGGCTTGAGCACGTCAAACTCCTTTTCCCAAAAACGGATAAGTGAGGTGTTCACATCAAAGGCATCGGCCACTTCACCAATACCATAATATCGTTTTTCCGGAAGATCTATATGCATTAATCCAGGGATTGATTTTCTTGGGTTGCGTATTTCAACATATTTTCAAATTCTTCCGCGGTTAAACTGCCGTAATAGAAGTTGATCGGGTTAATACGTTGGTCGTCTTTCCAGACCTCATAATGCAGGTGTGGGGCTTCGGATCTTCCGGTACTTCCCACAAATCCGATGAGGTCACCTCTTTTTACCTTTTGACGGGCTTTAACGTTGTACTGACTTAAATGGCCATAAAGACTCATATAACCATAGCCATGATCTATTCTTATGTGTTTTCCATAACCCGAGGCATTGTTGTCCGCTCTGGTAACGGTTCCGTCGCCAGAAGCATATATAGGAGTTCCCTTAGGAGAGGTAAAATCCATACCCCAATGCATTTTTCTAGCCTTGGTAAATGGGTCGGAACGCCAACCATAACCAGATGCCATACGCGTTAGGTCCTCATTTTTTATGGGCTGTATGGCAGGGATGGCCGCCAATAATTTTTCTTTTTCCTCCGCCAACTTGGTAATCTCGTCCAGGGATTTGGATTGAATCACCATTTGTTTTTGGATGATGTCCAGCCTTTTGGTAGTGGCGATGATCATTTCGGAATTGTTGAAGCCTTCCAGGGATTTGTACCTGTTTACCCCACCAAATCCAGCTCTTCGCTGTTCTTCAGGTATAGGGTTGGCCTCAAAATACAATCTGTAGATATTGTTGTCCCGGTCTTCGATATTGGCCAGAACATTTTCTATCTGCTCCATTTTTTTGCCCAACAATTCAAACTGAAGTTCGTAATTCTTGACTTCTCGTGCCAAGGAAAGTTCGCGCGGGGTGTTTACCAAATTGGTGTTTAAAAGTAATATGAGTCCTAAAAATCCAAATAGAAATGACCCTAGAAAAAATAGAGCAATATTTCTAAATCTTCTGGACTTTTTGGGTTCTATCTTACGGTAAGATAGGGTGTCCGGGTCGTAATAATATTTTACCTTAGACATGTATCTAATTTATCCTATTTTTGTGGTCTTGTTTATAGATAACTTACAATTTTGCAAAATGTTTTCTAACAACCGTTAAATATATAAAAAGCTTACCAATTTACATGAAATCCCAAGAAATTAGAGCCAAGTTTTTAGAATTTTTTAAGGAAAAAAGCCATAAAATTGTTCCTTCTGCACCTATGGTCATCAAGGATGATCCAACTTTAATGTTCACCAATGCGGGCATGAATCAATTTAAGGAGTTTTTCCTTGGAAACTCTGTACCTAAGTACAATCGCGTGGCCGATACCCAAAAATGCCTTAGGGTAAGTGGTAAGCACAATGACTTGGAAGAGGTTGGAAAGGATACCTATCACCATACTATGTTCGAAATGTTGGGGAACTGGAGTTTTGGCGACCCTGCCCGGCCGGCAAGTGGATATTTTAAGACCGAGGCCATTGCTTGGGCATGGGAGTTTTTGACCGAGGTTTGCAAAATTGATAAAAATAGTCTTTACGTAACGGTTTTTGAAGGAAGTAAGGATGCCGATAAACTTGATCAGGATACGGAAGCCTTGGAGCTTTGGGGTAAAATAGTGCCAAAGGAAAGGATTCTATTTGGTAACAAGAAGGACAATTTCTGGGAAATGGGAGACCAAGGGCCATGCGGACCTTGTTCGGAAATACATGTGGATATCCGTTCTGCCGAGGAAAAGGCTAAAATATCCGGAGCAGTTCTTGTCAATCAAGATCACCCGCAAGTAGTGGAGATATGGAACTTGGTTTTTATGCAGTACAATAGGAAGGCCAACGGACAATTGGAAGCCTTACCCGCCAGACATGTGGATACAGGAATGGGCTTTGAGCGTTTGTGCATGGTAATGCAGGGAGTGCAATCCAATTACGATACGGATGTGTTTACGCCCATCATCAGGGAGATAGAGACCATCACCAATTCCAAATATGGTAAGGATGAAGAAATTAATATTGCCATAAGGGTAATTGCCGATCATATTAGGGCGGTTTCCTTTTCCATTGCAGACGGACAGTTGCCCAGTAATACCGGCGCAGGCTATGTAATTAGGAGAATCTTAAGAAGGGCCATACGTTACGGATTTACCTTTTTGAACACCAAAGAACCATTTATGTTCCAATTGGTAAAGGTACTTTCGGATACCATGGGAAAATCCTTTCCCGAACTTAAGGATCAGCGCCAGTTAATAGAAAATGTGGTGAAGGAAGAGGAACATTCCTTTTTAAAGACGTTGGACCAAGGATTATTATTGTTGGACAATATTGTTGCCGAAAACAAAGACAAAAAAATAGACGGTAGAAAAGCGTTCGAGCTTTACGATACTTTCGGATTCCCCATAGATTTAACAGCCCTAATTTTAAGTGAAAGAGGCTATGATCTGGATGAAAAAGGTTTCGAAACGGCCATGAAGGAGCAAAAGGATCGTTCCAGATCGGCATCTGAAGTGTCCAAAGAGGATTGGGTTGTTCTTGCCGATGATCCGCAGCAGGAATTTGTGGGTTATGACCATTTGGAAACCACGGTAAAGATTGTAAAGTATAGAAAGGTAACATCCAAAAAGGAAGGAAAGCAGTATCAGATTGTGTTCAACCTAACCCCATTTTATCCCGAAGGAGGGGGACAGGTTGGGGACAAGGGGTATTTGGAAGCCCCCAATGGGGATGTGGTATATATCTTGGATACCAAAAAAGAAAATAATGAGATTGTTCATATTGCGAAAAATTTACCCAAGGACACTACGGATAAATTCAAGGCTGTAGTAGATGCAAAGCAGCGCAAAAGAACCGAATGTAACCATACAGCTACGCATTTATTGCACCAGGCCCTACGTGAAATTTTGGGGACACATGTGGAACAAAAAGGTTCGGCCGTGCATTCCAAATACCTGCGCTTCGATTTTTCCCATTTTGCCAAGCTTAGTACGGATGAATTGTCGGCAATAGAAAGTTTTGTGAATGCGCGTATTAGTAATGGACTTCCGCTGGAGGAACAGCGCAACGTGCCTATGGAAAAGGCCTTGGAGCAGGGGGCTATGGCCCTTTTCGGAGAAAAATATGGGGATGCGGTCAGAACCATTCGATTTGGGCAATCCATAGAACTATGCGGGGGTACCCACGTGCGGAATACGGCCGATATCTGGCATTTTAAGATTAGGTCGGAAGGCGCAGTTGCCGCGGGCATAAGAAGAATAGAAGCCATAACCTCGGATGCGGTAAAGGACTTCTATGCCGAAAGTAATAATACCCTGTTGGAAATTAAGGAGCTTTTGAACAATCCCCAGGAACCCGTAAAGGCGTTAAAGGCTTTGCAAGAGGAAAATTTAAGGTTGAAAAAAGAAGTGGAAATCCTCTTGAAGGACAAAGCCAAAAATTTGAAGGGCGATTTGCTCAATGCCCTTACAGAAGTAAACGGAATTCAATTCTTGGCCAAGAAGGTGGATTTGGATGCCTCGGGAATAAAGGATATCTCCTTTGAGATGGGTCAGAATAGAAAGGATCTATTTTTACTTTTCGCTGCGGAGAGCGCAGGAAAAGCACTTTTGTCCTGCTATATCTCCAAAGAACTGGTAGAAGAGAGGAAATTGAATGCCGGAACCATTGTGCGGGAGCTAGGAAAGTATATTCAAGGAGGCGGGGGCGGCCAACCGTTTTTTGCTACGGCCGGAGGTAAAAATCCAGCAGGAATTGAAGAGGTGCTCCAGAAAGCTAAGGCTTATATAGAATAAAACAGTAGTCAGAATCCGAATAATTGTGAAATCTAAAGGAGGCTTTAGGGTTGCTTAAGGAAGGTAATGCTTAAAATTGATACATGAAACTTCAAACACAGGTACCTTTAAAACAAGCTGAAAATCAAATTGATTATGCTAGTCGGCTTATAGTACTTGGGTCCTGTTTTGCCAACAATATAGGAGACAAGCTGGCTTTCTATAAATTCCAAACACTACAAAATCCTTTTGGAATTTTATTTCACCCTTTGGCTATTGAAAACTTGATTTCCAGGGCCATTCATCAGAAACATTACCTAGGGGAGGAGGTTTTTTTTTTAAATGAGCGCTGGCAGTGTTATGATGCGCATTCGGATTTGTCCTCTGTTACAAAGGAAGAATTGCTCGGTAGCCTAAACTCGGGTTTATTGGAAACCAAATTATGGATAGCCAAGGCTTCCCATATCTTTGTAACTTTAGGGACGGCTTGGACCTATCAATTGAAGGAGAGTGGAAAGGAAGTGGCCAATTGCCATAAGGTTCCTCAGATGGCCTTTCAGAAACAACTACTCTCAATAGAAAAAATCAATCATAGTCTAGAGGCAATTGTACATCAAATTCGGTCCATAAATTCCTTGGCCAAGATTGTTTTTACGGTTTCCCCGGTGCGACACTTAAAGGATGGTTTTGTAGAAAATCAACAAAGTAAGGCACATTTGATTAGCGCGGTTCACCAAATAATAAAAGCAGGGAATGCCTTGTATTTCCCGAGTTATGAACTAATGATGGATGAACTTAGGGATTATCGGTTTTATGAAACGGATATGGTACATCCCAATGATCTGGCGATTAACTATATCTGGGAAAAATTTAAAAAGAGTTGGATGTCCGATACTTCCTATAAGACTATGGATGAAGTGGCCGCTATTCAAAAAGGATTAAATCACCGCCCTTTTAATCTAGAATCGGAAAAGCATCAAAAATTTCTACGACATCTTAAAGAAAGGATGATTTTGCTTCAAGAGCAGTATCCTTTTATGAAATTCTGACTAAAATAAGGCAATTGCCCTATGGTTTTGTATTCTGTTTTATTGGAGTTTTGAGGCAAATAATTTAAACCTTAAACTTCATGAAATCAAAATTTAACTTTTTACACCTTACGATTTTTCTTTTTGTTATAACCGCTGTGCAAGCACAACAATTGGGTGAATTTAAACCAAAAGATGATGGTTTTAAATCCAATAAAATTGGTGATGGACCAAAGAAAATCTATATCTCGAGCTTTACTATAAATTTTGAAATTTATAAGGAGGCGGTCGATGAAAAAAAAGCCGGTGGATTTGGGCGAAGTATTAAAAACGCTTCCAAAGCAAAAGCGGCCGTTGGATTGGCGTCTTTGGACAAAGAGGCCATTCAGGCAAAAGCGGATCAATTATATACTGAGTTTATAGCGGATTTTAAAAATAAGGGATATGAGCTAATAACAAGTGAAGAAGCCGGTAAAACCGACACCTATAAGGGCTGGGAAAAGGCTGTTGGTCCAATGCTTTTTGAAACCGATATGACAGGGATTATTGCGGTTGTACCTACAGATTACTCTTATTATTATAAAGATAGAAATGCATTCTCTTCCAAATTGGGAGGATTTGATAAAACAGCTCAAAATTTGTCCAGTGAATTGGATGATGCCTTAATAGCCGATGTTTCATTGGTTTATGTTTTTTCTTCCTTGGGGACAGATTGGAATATAGGCAATCAGGCCAAAGTAAAGCTTTTTGTGGATTATAGATTGGCCGATACCTATACCGTAACGGATGAAAAAACTTCAGCAGGATTAACAAGCATGTTCGACAAATCCAAACAAGCGGTCGGACTTTCCAGTTATGTGAATTTTACACGTGGAAAATTGAAAATTGGTGGGAGTCCAGAATCTCAATACTTAGGAAGTATGAAATCTGATTTGGAAATTGATGGCGTTATGAAGAAAGAAAAGATTGCCGCCTATTCCACTCAAACCCAGGCAACGGCTACATTACTGAATCCGATAGTTTCTATTCGAGGTGATAATTATAGCGAAACCACCAAATGGCTCCAGCCTGATGGAGGCAAATATGCAGAAGGAATATATTTGGCAGGTAAAAAACTACTTGAATATCATACCAGCGAAATACTTGGCAAGTAATCATAATTATTGATTGGGGGCTATCTCAGGAAAAGGTCCTAATTGTAGCCCTATTTAATGCTCAAGATAATTTGGCTTTCTTGGCCTTCATACCTTAATAAATAGTTTGAAAAGTTTGCACCCGTCCTGACATTTTTTCTTCATTCAAAATAGTCAGGATGGGTTCTGTATTTAAAGCCGAAAGTATGCCTATTTCAATTTTGATAGTTCTTGCTACCTTGGCCATCGCTTTTGGTGTAATGTTGTATTTTAAAAATAAAAACAATGCACTGGACAATGCCCATAGAGATCTTGTAGGATATTATCAGGAATGTATAGAGAACCATCGTGTTGCTTCTGCCGCCAGGGAAAATGGATTAAATAGCTATAGTTTTATAACGTATAATTTAAAAGAATCATTGCTAGATCAAAGTATAGTATAAATTAGAAATTTTCACGATAATTGTACTAATGAAAAGGCAAGGTCTAATTTTTTTGTTAGCAGTTCTAACGATATTAAAATGTTATGCTCAGCAAAAAAAGCTGGACAGCCTTTTAGGGGTTTCAAAAACTCAAAATGGAGAACTCCTGGTTGGCACTTTAAACGAGATTTCCTGGCAATATAGAAACATACAATTGGATAGTGCTTTGGTTTATGCAAAGGCGGCGCTATCGGAAGCAAAAAAAACGAAACAAGATAAACTTTATGCATCTGTGTATAATTCTATGGCCAGTGCTTATCAGGCCAAAGCAGATTACGATAGTGCCATTTATTTCCACTCCAAAAGTCTTTCTATCAATTATTTAAAGGCAGATAGTATTGGCTTGGCCGATACCTATAATAATTTAGGGATTATAGAGGATGAGCGGGGAAATTTTAAAACTTCACTTGGGCATTATTTTAAGGCGTTGAGGATTTATGGAAATAATACTACTGATCCGGACCTACTGCCAATGGTATTGAGCAATATTGGCATCGTTTATAAAAAGCAGGGAGAATATGCTATGGTGTTGGACTATTACCAACAAGCACTTGAATTATATAAGAAAAGTAAGAATACATTTGGGATTACGGTTACTACCGGGAATATAGGTTCGGTAATGCTGCGTTTAAAAAAATTTGACAACGCTATAAGTTATGCACTTGATGCTGCCGAAGGATATAAAAAATTAGGATACCATAGATATGTGCCGTATATGTTGAATAATGTTGCCGTAGCGGAAGATAGTTTGGGCCAACATGGGAAAGCCGAAAAAACCTATTTGGAGGCTATGGATATGTTTACTTCAGATAATAATGAATATGAACTAACCAATACTAGGATAGGTTTTGCCAAAAACCAATTGGGTTTTAAAAGATATGATGTTGCAATGGCTCAATTGGATAATGCTTTGGAAGTAGCCCGACAGAAGGATTTTAAAGAATTCGAGGTCAATGCACTACAATTACTATCGGAAGCCTATTATGATAAAGGGGATAGTGATCTGGCCTATACCACTAGTCAAGCGTTTATTAATAAAAAAGATAGTTTGTTTCAGATTGCCAAAACCAAGGCAATGTTTGAGTTGGAGGCAAAATATCAGGCAGAAAAGAAAGAGAAGGAATTGTCTGAACAGCAATTGCAATTGACACAAAACAAAATAGAGATCGACAAAAAGAACAATCTAATTTATGGTCTACTTTCCTTGGCTTTTTTATTGGGATTGATTGGTTATCTTTTTTACGGGCAACAGCGATTGAAGAACAGGCAATTATTAAAGGAAAACGAATTAAAAACAGCTTTGGTTCATATAGAGACCCAAAATAGATTACAGGATCAAAGGTTGAGAATATCAAGGGACTTACATGATAATATTGGCAGTCAATTAACCTTTATTATCTCATCAATAGATACCTTAAAGTATGGTTTAACCGCTGGAGAGGATAAAATAAAAAACAAATTAAGTGAAATTGGGATGTTCACCAAAACCACGATTAATGAATTGCGCGATACGATCTGGGCAATGAACAAAGAGAACATCACTTTTGATGACTTACAATATCGGTTGAACATCTTTATGGCAACCGTAACCAGAGCATCAGAACATATAAAATTTAATTTTACGGTAGATTCGGATATAGACCCAACCTATTCCTTTACTGCCGAAGAAGGGGTAAATCTATACCGAATCATTCAAGAGGCTGTTAATAACGCCCTAAAATACGCTTTTGCAAATAGTGAAGAATTAGAACATACTATGGAGGTCAGCATTCATAAAACAATGGATTATTTTCATGTAGAAGTAACCGATAATGGCGTAGGTTTTGAACTTTCCGAAGTTACGTTGGGCAATGGCCTGTCCAATATGCAAAAAAGAGCTAAGGATTTAAATAGTGAATTAAAATTGACTTCAATGTTGGGCCAAGGAACTTCAATTGTTTTTAATATACCTGTTAGAGATTAGAAAATGAAAATTAAAATTAAAATAGCTATTGTAGATGATAGTTCTTTTCTGTTAAAAGCAGTAGAGGATAAGCTTGCTTTTTTTGAGGCTATAGTGGTGAAATGGAAAGCGGTCAACGGATTGCAATGCTTGGAAAAACTGGAAGAAAATCCCCATTTGGATCTGATCTTGATGGATATAGAAATGCCTATTTTAGGTGGTATTGAGACTACCGAAAGAATAAAGACGAGATACCCCCAGATTAAAATTGTTATGCTGACGGTTTTTGATAATGATGAGAATATTTTTAATGCTATAAAAGTAGGGGCTGATGGGTATTTGCTAAAAGATGTTGACCCAGATACCTTATACAAAGGAATTTTGGACACATTAAATGGAGGAGCGGCCATGACTCCTTCAGTAGCACTAAGAACCCTTAAATTACTTAGAAACCCAATAGCTTTGCAAAATATTGCGACCCAGGAAGAAGTCTTCCTGACAAACCGTGAGGTGGAAGTTTTGGAGCAATTGGGCAAAGGCCTTAGTTATACTAAAATTGCAGAAAATCTTTTTTTATCACCCAGTACCGTTCGAAAGCACATAGAAAACATATATGTAAAACTTCAAGTGCATAATAAATTGGAAGCGGTAGAAAAAGCAAAACGCAATAATCTTATTTAAAAATTAGCATTATAATTCTTGATTATAACATATATTTAATGATATGAAAAGGTTTTTTGTTGGTGTTATATTTACGTTGGCTATTGTTTTAATTTTTCGTTCCTGTTCGGAGGAGAAAGAAAAGAAATCCATTTTAAAGGAGAATTCAATGCTTATTCAGGAACAGATCAATAACGTTTCCAAATTGATCGTTACCGAAGGACACTTTGCCGAAGTGTATAATTATAAAGATTCCCAGCAATTATTTGGTGCTTTGATTACTGCCGATAAAAAAGCATTGGTGGTGGTCAATGCCGAGGTGACCGTAGCCTATGACCTAAGTCTAATAAAATTTGACATCGACGAGACAACCAAGACCCTACGGATAATAAGTATCCCGGAACCGGAAATTAAGATAAACCCCGATTTTGAATATTATGATGTTACTTCGGATTATTTAAACCAGTTCAATGCAGAGGATTACAACAAAATTAAACGGAATGTTAATGCGTCCCTCCTGAAAAAAATTGAGGCCTCAACCTTAAAGTCCAATGCCCAGAACCGACTTCTAAGTGAGCTGTCCAAATTTTTGGTACTTACCAATTCCATGGGTTGGACACTGACCTATGGGGATAGGAACATCCAAAATTTTGAAGAATTAAAGTTGCTGGATTAAAAAACTGCCCATATGGGCAACTCCTCCCTTACTTTACAAAGACATTGGCCCACTTAATATAGTTGTCCCAATCGTAGTCGGTAACATCGTGCTTGCCGGTGCGGATGTGGTAGGAGACGGTATTATGGATGGGTTCGTTTACCTTGGGCATTTCCATGGTTTCTATTCCTTTTTTGCCGTATAGGTTGTAAACTTGTGTTACATAATGTGCGGAAAGGAATTCGCCCCTGGGGTCGGCCCATTGGTCACCTTCTGCACTGGCTACATAGAGCGGCCTTGGTGCAATAAGCGATAAAAGTTGGTGTTGGTCTATGGGCAAGACCTCTTCATTGTTGCCGTACTGGTTAAAATTGTCACAAAACCAGTGTGGAAACCTTTCATTTATGACCGCTAAGGTCTCTCCAAATTTGCGTTTGGAAAGAGTGGCACCCCCACAGCCTGAGTTGTTGGAAATTACCCCGGCAAACCTTTGGTCCGTAGCGCCTGCCCAAAGCGATGTTTTGCCCAATCGCGAATGGCCGAAGGAAATTACTTTGGAAGCGTCTATATCATGGTCTTTTTCAAAATAGTCCAATGCCCTTGCCATGCCCCAACTCCAAGCCGCAATACTGCCCCATTCAGCAGGTTTAGGTTGATTTTGGGATTTTTGGTACAATAAACTATGTACCCCGTCCGAGAAATCATTTCTATCAGGATCCACTTCACCATAGTATATGGTAGCTAGGCCATAACCGGCATCCAATATCTTATCTACTGCCCAACGATGTGTTCTTTTGCCTCGGGACTCCTCGGTCAAGGTATTGTTTTCAATTCCGAATGATTCATTGTTATTGGCCCAAGCCGATGAAATTATTACAGCTTTATCCTCTGTGATGGTGTGATTGCCATAAAAATTATAACCCAAAAAAACAGGAGCCTTTACATTATTCTTCGGGAGATAAATCAAAATGGTATAACGTAAGGTTTTACCATTGTTCTTAAAAGTAAGTTCTACTTGCTTGCGCTTGGCTTTTCCGTTTAAGGCGTTGTCGTCCTGTTCTAAAATGGTATAGGAATCTATCTTAAGGGATTTTGGAATCTTGTCGTAAACGTTGTTTTCAAAAAATTGAAGTAGCTCCGGGCGTCTTATTTTTTCCCATTCTTTAACCGATTTTATTTTTTCCCCATTAAAGGTTAGTAACGGATCCGGGATCTCAAAGGAAGGGACCATACTTTCGTCATAATTGGTTTGGGATTGCGCTGTATACATGGATAAAACAAAAAGGGAACACACAAAACAAGTTAAAAGCTTCATTTCAGATCTATTAAGGGTAGGGGCATAAATATAGGGAATCCAAATGAAAAATTAGGTACAAGGTTATACTACCAAACTTTTGTCAACCAATTCCAGACCGTCATCTATTAGGTGGCCAAGTTGGGGTTTTTGGTGTTTAAGGGCTTCCAAATACGATTTCAATTCTTTGGCAAAATTTACATCGTCATTATTTTTTGCCAATTCGTACAATTCTACAGCAAGCAGCCAATCTTCTGGGTGGTTGGCTTTTATTTCCTGAAAAATTTTGTTTCTAGAGATGGTTACGTTTTTACCTTCCCTGAATTCCCTGACTTGCTTGTATAATTGTTCCAACTGTTTCCTTTGGTTCGTTTTGACCGATTTTATGGTGGTGTCCGTTACCTTATGTGTAATTAGGTCAAAGCTCTTTAAATCCGCGGGGCCATTGAATACGGAAACAATATTCTCGCCTACAGCCATATGGTAAAGGCCTTGGTCCCGATGAAAAAGTGTTTTTTCATTGTGGGTAACCGTACAATTTGCCAAGGTAATCAGTATAATTTCACCTTTTAGGTTTCTGGTGCCCGTAATAATTTCCCCGGAAACTTTTATGTCACCTACAAATTCAAGGGACACCACTTCACCTTCATAGATATTATAGGCTTTTAAATCGCGGGGGCTCATATCCTCTATGGCGAGATTTATGCCTTTCAATTTTCCAATGGGCGAACCAAATCCGTTTGAATGTTGCTTAATGCCGTGTCCTATCAATTCCTTTTCACGGTAGGCAAGGGCCGTATTGCCTTTGGTTTGCATATAAACCGGTTTTCCATCTTGGGCAATTACACTTTTAAAATTTCCTGATATTTGGAGACCGGTGCTTAGTTCCACTGTTCCCAAATCCTTGGAATTTATGAGTTTTTCCAAGCCACTTAGGCCACCTTGCCTCAAGGACATGGTGTTGGCAAATTCCTCCAGCACCTGGTTCAGATAGGCAAAGTCCGGAGTAACGAATAATTGGGGCTGCGGTTGTGTAATGTCAAAGGAAGTATGTGCCGCTTCTAAAGAATAGGGTATTTTTTTAACCTTGTCCGTCATGCACCAAGCACTTTCCCCGATAGAGGATAGTAAACCGGCCCCGTAAATTTTTGGTTGCTCCACGGTGCCGATCAACCCGTATTCCACGGTCCACCAATGAAGGTTTCGTATCAGGGCCATTTCACTGGGTTCCCCCATATTCAATTGCAGGTCTTCAATTTTCTTTTGGGCCTTGTCTATGTCTTCTGTAGGGGTGCCTTCGGCTTCCTTTATAATGGACAGATGTCTTACGGCTTCGTATAGTTCGTAATCCTTGGCACTGGAAATGGCCTTGGATCCTATCTCCCCAAACCTGCGCAGGTATTCCGCATATTCGGGATTGGCTATGATGGGGGCGTGACCCGCCCCTTCATGTATAATATCGGGTGCAGGGGTATATTCAATATGTTCCAATTGCCGAATATCAGAAGCTATGACCAACACATTGTAGGCTTGAAATTCCATAAAGGCGGAAGGGGGAATAAAGCCATCCACGGCCACGGCCGCCCACCCTATTTCTTTCAAAATACGGTTCATTCCGTACATATTGGGGATATAATCTATGGAAACCCCTGTTTTGTTTAGCCCTTCCAAATAACTTTTATGGGCCACCTTACTTAAATAATCTACATTTTTTCGCATTACGTAACGCCATACCGCCTGATCTATAGGGGAATAATCCTCATAATTCTGCGGTTTTATATACTGCTTCAAATGCTTGGGAAGCTTATCTAGAATGTAGTTGCTTTCAAAAGACATAGATGTTGTTTTATTCCTATTAAAGATACAAAAAGCACCTATGGTCGCAAAGGGCGACCTTCTATTATTATATAGTTGGATGTAGTAATTGGTTGCTTGAAAAATGGGTTAATGGTAGATAACACTATGGGCAATGAAATTTTTGGGATGGATATAAAAAACCCCCTTTTGACTATAAGGGGGATTTTTAGGGTAATTTATGCTAAATATTATCTAAAGATGCTAGAGGCAATGGGTGTTTTATCTACAGAATATTTAATTTGAAGCAGATCCAGGAGGATAGGCTTCCAATATTTCAGAAACGAATTCTTGTATCCTTTTCTCTTTCTTTTCCATATTCCTTATGTTGTTCAAGGTGCCAACGCCCCTTCCTTGCCAAACCAGTTCCTTGTTCTTGGCGTCGATGATGTCAATATATAAAGAGCCTTCTGTCCTCGTGCTAACATTGTTTCCTCCGTAATATGGAGATCCCCAGTAGAATGGAGACCAGCCCCAGCCATAATAACCCGCACCCCAATAGTTGTTGTATACGTCTACCTGTTGTTTCTCTTTGGTAAATATGCTCAATAAAATATCAGGGTTTTCAGATTTCACAAAACCTCGAGAACTCATTTCATCATCTATGGCATGTAATATTCTCTTTTTATCCAAATCCGATATTTGGGCCTTGTCTATACCAGTCTTGTAAAAGGCATAGGTTTTAAACGAATTAAAATTTGCTTCTTTATCGTAATCCGATAATACGCGTACCGATGTACAGGAACTGGCAAAGAGCAGCACCAAGACCGGAACGACTAAAGATTTAATTTTTTTCATAGCTTTAATATTTGAATTAGTACTTGTGATATTCAATATAATCAAACTCAAAAATCATGCCGAATACCTTATTTGTGGCGCTGTGCATTCGTTTTTTGGTTGTAGCCGTAAGGACAATGTCTGCAGCCACTTTCACAACAATACCCCCTTTTTAAATGATATTGTTCGGTGAACACTTTGTATCCCTCCTCTGAAAGGTAAAAATCCCCTTCCTCAATTGGTATAAATTTCTTCATTGATGTAAATTTATGGGATTTCTATCAAATAATTTTAGCTGGGCTGTTAAGTGAGGGTTATTTAACAGAGTTTAGCATGCTTTTTGCACTTTAACCTATTTTGTTCGTAGTAAGCCGATTATGGAAAATATTTTGGATCGTACCCCCTTATATTTGATGAGCGCGTTATTTATCCGAATTAATGATTGTAGTATTTAAGCATTTGTTTTATAAGAATTACGTTGGACTGTCTCTCTGGCCCTTCATTATTTTAAAGAACGCTTCTTTAAAAAAGGATACCACTCTGCTTAATCATGAAAGAATACATTTAAGACAACAACGGGAATTATTAATAGTTCCTTTTTATTTGCTGTATTCGCTAGAGGGCCTTATTCGGTTTCTAATTTATTTTGACGCCTATAGAGCTTACCAAAATATCAGCTTTGAACGTGAGGCCTATGATAATGAATCCAATTTAAATTATCTACAGGAGAGAAGACCGTTTAGCTTTATTAAATATCTTTGGGCCGAAAAGCCTTCAACGTGCAGGGAATAAATCAAAAAGTAGATCTTTCTATTTTAGTTGAAAAACAAGTAGCTCTATCCGTAAAAAGAGAGGACCTGATACATCCGTTCATTTCAGGCAATAAATACCGAAAACTTAAGTACAATATTTTGGAAGCCAAACAAAGGGGCTTGGACACCATTCTTACCTTTGGAGGTGCTTATTCCAATCATATTGCTGCTACTGCCTATGCCGGAAGAATACACGGAATAAGAACCATTGGAGTAATTAGGGGTGAAGAGCTTAGTGGAAACTGGAGGCATAACCCTACGCTGTCCCAGGCACATAAACACGGGATGGGGTTTAAATTTGTTTCTAGATCTGCGTATAGGGAAAAGTCGAATAGGGAATTTTTAGAAGTGTTAAACAAGGAATTTGGGCCAAATTATTTAATTCCCGAGGGGGGTACAAATTTGTTGGCCGTGAAAGGTTGTGAAGAAATTTTAAGCCAGGAGGATAGGGCTTTTAATGTTATATGTTCCAGTGTGGGCACAGGCGGTACCCTGGCCGGAATTATCAATTCTTCCCTTCGTAATCAGAGAATTATAGGGTTTCCCTCACTAAAAGGTGATTTTTTAAGAAAAGATATTTGTAATTTTACAACCAAAGAAAACTGGGAAATCAACACAGATTATCATTTTGGGGGTTATGCCAAGGTTTCTGAAACGCTTATAGACTTTATTAATTATTTTAAGGAAAAGACCCATATTCCTACAGATCCGGTATATACGGGAAAGCTTTTGTACGGAATTTTGGATCTTGTAAAAAATGATTATTTTAAACCTGGAACCAAAATTTTGGCCATACATAGTGGTGGTCTACAGGGGATAGCAGGAATGAATTTGGTATTAAAAAAGAAGAATCTTCCATTAATAAAAGTATGATAAAAAGAATTGCTATTACAACAATATTGGGTTTGTTCCTAGTGGGTTGTGGTGTTAAAAAGAGAACCACTTATGCCAAAAAGCCAAATCCAAGGACAACCGTTTCCACAACCAATAGGGATACCAAACCACTAAGAGAATCACAAAGTGAGGGCGCCTATTCCCTTCCGGAGGACAATGGTAATTTTGTGAAATTTACAGTAAATTCCACGGAAGAATATATAGAAACCTTTGCGGAAATGGCCCAATTTGAAATGAAGGCATATGGAATACCAGCGAGTATCACGCTTGCCCAAGGCATATTGGAAAGTGGGGCGGGTAGAGGTGTCCTTAGTGCCAAAACCAATAATCATTTCGGAATTAAATGCCATACAGGATGGGATGGGGATTATGATTTTCATGATGACGACGCAAAAGGAGAGTGCTTTAGAAAATATAACCATCCCATGTATTCGTTTAGGGACCACAGTATATTCTTATCCACCAGGGCCAGATATGCGTTTTTGTTCAATTTGGATCATGATGATTACAAAGGATGGGCCTATGGATTAAAAGAGGCCGGTTATGCAACGGATCGTAAGTATCCGCATAAGTTGATTGCACTTATAGAGCGGTATGGATTGGATAAATATGACATGACCGTTTTAAAATCGGGCGGTATTGTAAAAAAGGAACCAAAACAATACGAACATAAAATCCATGTTGTTCAAAAGGGAGATACCTTATATTCCATTTCCAAGCGCTATTTTGTCTCCATCCCGGAATTGATGAAGTTGAACAATATGAACAATAGCAATTTGGCCGAGGGCCAGAAATTGACTGTAAAATCAGAAAAAATTAGATAATCTATGATTTATAGAAGAAGCAGTGCTTTATTTGCCGAGGCACAGCGTTATATTCCTGGAGGAGTCAATTCCCCTGTTAGGGCCTTTAAGGCCGTTGGAGGTAATCCTGTTTTTGTAAAGGAAGCCAAAGGAGCATATTTGTACGATGAGGACGGTAATCGATTAATAGATTACATTGCCTCCTGGGGGCCGTTAATTTTAGGTCATGCCTATGCTCCGGTAATAGACGCGGTAATTGAGAAAGCAAAAAAGGGAACATCGTTTGGAATGCCAACGGAAATAGAAACCCAATTGGCCAAGCTTGCAGTTTCCATGGTTCCCAATATCGATAAGATCCGTTTTGTTAACAGTGGTACGGAAGCCTGCATGAGTGCCGTGCGTTTGGCCAGGGGGTTTACAGGTAAGGATAAAATAATAAAATTCGCGGGATGTTATCACGGACATTCCGATTCGTTTTTAATTCAGGCGGGTAGTGGTGCGGTTACCTTTGGTAGTCCCAATAGCCCAGGAGTTACGCAGGGAACTGCAAAGGATACCCTTTTGGCGACCTATAACAATCTGGAAAGTGTTAAGGCCCTGACCACTGCGAATAAAGGAGAAATTGCTGCTATTATTATTGAGCCTATAGCTGGGAATATGGGTTGTATTATTCCTGACGAAAACTTTATAAAGGGGTTGCGCAATCTTTGTGATCAAGAGGATATACTGCTGATATTTGATGAGGTTATGACCGGATTCCGATTGGCCAAAGGGGGTGCACAGGAAGTATTGGCTGTAGATGCCGATATTGTGACTTTCGGAAAGGTAATTGGAGGAGGATTGCCTGTTGGGGCTTTTGCGGCCAGAGAGGAGATTATGGGGCATTTAGCTCCGGATGGTCCTGTGTACCAGGCGGGAACCTTAAGCGGTAACCCCTTGGCAATGAGTGCCGGACTGGCCATGTTGACCGAATTGAACAATAATCCGGAAGTTTTTAGAAGTTTGGCCGATAAGACCAAATACTTGGGGGAAGGAATGGCACAGGTATTGAACGATAATAATGTTCCTTTTCAGATGAACAGGTTTGGTTCCATGATCTCAATCCATTTTACGGAAGAACCAGTGGTAGATTTTGAATCTTCGGCCAAAGGAAACAATGCCGTTTTTAAGAAGTATTTCCACGGTATGCTAAACCAGGGGATTTATCTGCCGCCAAGTGCCTTTGAGAGTTACTTTTTAAACGATGCCCTCAGTTATGAAGATTTGGATGAGACCATCGCTGCACTATCCAATATAGTCAATGACTTACATTGATCTACAAAAGTAAGAAGGCTAAATAAGCACCATTTTGCTTATTTAGCCTTCTGTATTTTAGAAGATAATAAATTTTATTTTCTTCCGGACCTCCTAGTATCGTCTTTCATTCCCCTTCCCTTTCTATGGCCTTCGCGGTTTTTTTTCATTTTCTCCCATTTCTCATATTGCTCCTTATCCAATATTTTTTTCATCTTTTCTTTCTGGGCAATTTGATGATCCAGCATGGCGGTTTTCATAGCGTATCGTTCTTCAGAAGTTAATTTCTTCGTCTCACCGCTGTCCTTTCTAGCCTTCATTTCCTTCTTTTTCTCTGAACGCTTCAATGCATTTTCCAGGTTTAGACTTTGAATTTCCTTTTGTTGGGCATCTGTAAGGTCTAAGGCCAAGGTCATCTGCTTCGTTTGCAAGGTGGCAATTTGTTCAGGAGTCATATCCTTCATATGGTTTCTGTCTCCTCTATTGCGCTCAGGTTTTTGTGCTATGGCAGTTATGCCTGCCATTAATACAATTAATACAACTAATTTTTTCATCTGTTTAATATTTTCTGTTATGTATATAGGACATGACATTAACGGATTGGTTTAATGGGAAAGTTTTTTTTAGGGCAATTTTAACAGATGGCCTTTGTGGGTATGGGGAGTAAAGTTGTTATAGCGAGGAGAATTATTAATCCCAATGGATTGGTTACCGCTGTAATAGTCAATAAAAAAAAGGGCATAAACCTTGGTTTATGCCCTTTTTGAAAATAGGTTATTGGATTTTTATTATTGTACGTTTATGAATTGATTTTCCGAATTATCGGCCAAAGCTTCATTGGTAACCGTTGATTTTTCAGTTGAGATTACGTCTTTTTTTACCTCGGTGTTGTCCGATAGTTTATTGTAAACCAAGGCGGACACCAAAAAACAAATAAAATATAGAAGACTTTTTATTTTGTAGGACATAGATTTGGGGTTTTTTATAACACCTCTAAGATATATAATCTATTGTCTCAAAAATGATGAATGTTGTGAAACCCTTTTATAATTGTTGTAAAAATAT
The DNA here is from genome assembly GCF_030291335.1 of Arenibacter flavimaris. Taxonomy (NCBI): domain Bacteria; kingdom Pseudomonadati; phylum Bacteroidota; class Flavobacteriia; order Flavobacteriales; family Flavobacteriaceae; genus Arenibacter; species Arenibacter flavimaris. The sequence continues at coordinate 27,827 of NZ_JASWIM010000035.1, read as the reverse complement.
CATTTAATGTGGTCAGGAATATGCCAATAAGGAATAAGCGGGGCTATTCTTGAATGTTCTCCAGTTTGGCAACCTTAGTGTCAATATCCAGATCATCGGCCTGTAGATGTATAACTTCAGCTGAATCCCGATTGGTATTATTGTTATATTCAGGCTCCAAGGCATAGTAAAGCACAGCCGAGGCTAAAAAACCAACAAAATATAATAAGCTTTTAATTTTATAAGACATAATTTGGGGGGTGTTAATAATGGTCTCAAAGTAGGAAAAATATTAAATGCTAGGAAATAAATATTGTTAAATTTTACATTTTATCGTTAAAAGGTGTCCATTCAACGGAAAAATCAGGAATTTAGGTATTTATAAAGGGCTATGGAGAAAGATAGCCCTTTTCATTTATATACAAAGTTGATATTCATAATATTAATGGTAGCCCTCAATTTATGATGAATCTAACTGTTGGGGTTTAAAATGAGTTCTATCTGTTCCACGGCATCCTGTAAATGATACTTGCTCATAGGGTCCGTTGTTCTATTGATTGCACTTTTTAGGTCTTTTCTAAGAATATTCAATTCCGCTCTTGCAATGGAGCGTATATCGGATTGACTGGTATTGATCGGGGTGGATTTTTGATATCCACCCGAATTTCCTTTTTTGGAATTATCTTCAGTGGTCATCAGATAGGCCAATCTTTCTATGTGCGCTTTTTGAAGATTTCTTCTATAGGTATCAATTGTTCTCCCATTTCGTGTTTCGGACCATAACCCTTTTCTTAAGTCACCCATCATTTCCAGTATGGAATATGCGTCTTTGCCATTAGCAGTTTCGTTCTCAATCAATCTGGCCAATTTGCCCAGACTCAAAATATTGTCCAGCGTTCTAACTTGTAGGTTTCTTATGCGCTCCACGGAACCCGAATACTCTATTTTATTAAATATGTTTGGGACGATCAACCAATGAGGGGTTTGAAATAATTGTTCCTGCACAAATAGCAAACAATTTTTTTGATGCTCCCTATCTACGGGAGTATATACAGCTCCTTCCTGATCATAGGTCTTATACTGTTCATAAACACCACCAATATTATTGCTGACATGGCCCATGTACCTGTTAAATTGTGCAATTACCTGCCCGTACATGGTGCTTAGATCATCGTAATCCTTGCCTTTTTCCGCGGTCCATTCAATGAGTTTTGGAGTTATTCTTTTCAAATTTTCAATACCATAGGCACTAGCTTTTATGGCATCGTCCCCCAAATCCTCGGTTTGGGAACTTGGATCAACAACATCGCCTACCTGCTGGTGGCCAAAGCGGTATAGTGGGTCGCCCGAATGTTTTAGGATCCAGCTATCCAGAATCTCCTTTTCCTCCTTGTCGGATTTGTCCAATATGGGGCGATATCCCCAACCAATGGCGTATTTGTCATAGACCCCAATCTCTGGCATTAGGGCCACACCCTCATCTCCGGGTTGGGCAATATAGTTAAATCTGGCATAGTCCATTATGGAGGGTGCCGTACCATATTTTTGGGTAAAGGAAGCAGAGCGGAGCGAATCAACAGGATAGGCTATACTACTTCCCATATTGTGGGGCAGTCCCAACGTATGTCCAACTTCGTGCGAGGACACAAATCGGATTAAGCGGCCCATAACCTCTTCTTTAAAAGCAACGCCCCTGGCATCGGGGTTAATGGCAGCCGTTTGTACAAAAAACCAATTTCTTAACAGGGTCATTACATTGTGGTACCAGTTAATATCGGATTCCAATATTTCACCGGTCCTTGGGTCGCTTACATGTGGTCCGTTGGCATTGGGAATTGGTGATGCCAGATAGCGGACTACAGAATAACGCACATCCTCAGGGGACCATTCAGGGTCTTCTTCCGGGGTGGGGGGATCTTTGGCCAAAATAGCATTTTTAAAGCCGGCAGCTTCAAAAGCCACCTGCCAATCCTCAATTCCCTGTTTTATAAAGGGCACCCAACTTTTGGGCGTAGCCCGGTCAACATAATAGACAATGGGTTTTTTAGGCTCTACAAGTTCTCCATTTTTAAATTTTTCTATATCCTCTTCCTTCACCTCAAGTCGCCAACGATCAAGAAAACGCACGGTCTTACTTTCCTGTGCATTCAAGCCATAATCTACCTGGCCACGGGCAAACCAACCCACACGCTTATCAAAATATCTCCGTTTCATGGGTTCCTCCGGCAGTAAAATTATGGAATTATTTATTTCAATAGAAATGGATCCCAAACTTCCATTGGAAGGAGGATTGCCTGCCACATAGGTCTTTACATGTCTTGCCTCGATATTCAAGGGGTAACTTTTTAAGGAACTGATATAACTTCTGGATTCATCCAAACGCGACACCTTGTATTCTTTCCTATAATAATCTGGCATGCCCAGGGCATTTACATCTTTTTCAAATAGATCGTTTACCTGGATTACCGTAGCGGGATTCAGGCTGTCTTTTTTAAAAGCCTTTATATTGAATGAATACAGTACGGGTTCAAAATTGGAATTTACCACGGCTTCACTTACCGGTAGTGAATCCGCAGCCACAATATCATAGCTTACTACTCTAAGTAAGACCTTTTTTGGTAATTTTTCCCATCTAAGGACCTTGGTGTTTATTTTTCCCCCTCCGAAGCCAATGCCTGTAGCTGTTTTGGCAATTCTACTGACCATTAGCATTTCCTTGTTAAATAGGGAGTCCGGTATTTCATAGAAATGATTGTCATCAACTATATGTACATCAAAAAGGCCTTTGTCCGTCTTTGCTTCTTTGGTGATTACCTTTTCGTAGGATTCTATTTCTCCTTTTTTGGATTTTTCCTTGGTGTCGGATGTTTCGGATTTTTTCTTTTTAAATATTTGTGCCTCCGTAGTATGGAAACATCCAATAAGTAAAAATGTAAATAACACTTTCGCGAGTAAATTTTTAATCATATTTCAGGCTGCTTTTGTAATCTTTCAAAGAACTAAAAATAATTTAAATTTTGGAAGTAGGTTTGGATTATTGTCCAATTACAAAATAATTAACGAAAATGTGAGTTTTTATGGAATCTAGGGCCCGGATTCTTGCATTATATCGGTCCAAAGAAAAAAATTACAAACAATCTGTAACATTTTTACAGTTTACAAGTCTATTTGAATAGAGAATTTCTTTTTATAGTTTATTTGAATTAAGCATGTGTAAAGTCTTTGTGGGAACAAAGACTTTACTTTTTTGATGTCTTTCCGATGCTGAAAAATCAAAAGAGTAGGGGAATTACAAATTGGAACAAAAGGATCAGTAATACCACAGAAATAAGGTTAAGAACTATTCCTACCCTTGCCATTTGATATACCTTTATATAACCACTGGCAAAAACAATGGCATTGGGAGGTGTGGCCATGGGCAACATAAAGGCGCAGCTACTGGCTATGGTCACAGGAATCAGTAAATAGAGTATAGGAACCTCTAGACCTATCGCTATTCCCGCAACTACTGGAGCAAGTACTGCAACCAAGGCTACATTGCTCATTAGTTCTGTCATGAAGAGCATCAGCAGTATTAACAAGGATGCCGTAAATAATATACTTATTTCGCTAGTGGAAATGGCGTTTGCCACCATATCTACAATACCACTTGTAGACATACCTTCCGCTAAGGCCAGTCCACCGCCAAATAATATCAGAATTCCCCAGGCCAATTTTTCAGTATCGCTCCAGCCTATTATAAATTCCCCTTTTTTAAGGTTAAAGGGAATGGCAAAAAGGGAAACGGCGGCTATCATACTTATGATAGTGTCCGATAGTCCCAGGGACGGGAATATACCGTTGATCAATGTTCTAAAAATCCATAGGAAAACCGTTATTCCAAAGATGGTGAGTACCATTTTTTCTTTTCGGCTCATTGGCCCCAATTTTTTTAATTCTTCCTGAATAATCTGTTTGGAACCTGTAAATTTTAATTGCTTATTGGGAAAAAACCACTTTACCAGGACCAGATAACAAATGGTTACCAAGAGAATTGAAAATGGTAACCCAATAAGCATCCATTTAAGAAAAGAGATTTCAATATTGTATTCATTTTCCAGCAAGCCAATTAAAATTGAATTGGGAGGGGTGCCAATAACGGTGGCAATTCCCCCGGCGTTTGCAGAAAACGCGATTCCCAACATTACATTGAGGGCAAAGTTGCGATCATCCTTGGTAAAGCCGTCCGCGTCGTTGATCAAAAGACCAATTACAGACATGGCAATGGGAAGCATAACAACCGTACTGGCCGTATTGCTTATCCACATACTTAAAGCAGCTGTAGCTATCATAAATCCCAGGATTACCTTGTTCGGTGTTGTTCCGGTAATTCTAATGATGTTAAGGGCAATGCGTTTATGTAAATTTACTTTTTCTAGGGCCAAGGCCATCACAAATCCTCCAAAAAACAAAAAAATGATGGGACTCCCATAATTGGCTCCTACCTCGCTAATGGGCATAATCTTTAAAAGGGGAAACAAAATAAGGGGCAACAAGGCCGCTACCGAAATCGAAACAGCTTCGGTAATCCACCAAACTACCATCCAAACTGCCACCGCTATTACTGCATCGCCTTTTTCTGAGACTAGGGTATTGGGTAAATTTAAAAGAATAAAAAAAATGATGGGGCCTAATAATAATCCTAATTTCTTGCTCAAATCCATATGGGAGGTTTATGGTGTTCTAAACTAGGTTATTTCTGTCATTTATAAAAATGTAACCGATAAGTAGCTTTAGTTTTTGTGGCTTGGATTCCAATTAATTAAAAATTATCCCCAAGCTAATCAAATTTTAATTGTTGTCCACTGTACCGTAAAATATTTTAGGATGGACATTTCCCAATGTAGAGTATTTTATCCGTAATTCCGGGTTCGGCCTTCCTATAGGTAACCAAGTTGCCGTAGGACAATTGAATGAGGTGTTAGGATTCCACTGGGGGAGTCCACAAAAATTGTTTTGTGTAATAGGGCAAACGGCAAAAAAAAGGCTTAAAACAACTGCGTAGAAGATTTTCAAACCAGATTAATTTGGAATACGTTGGTACAGACATCAATATACCGTTCTCATTTCAGTATTTTAAAGTAAACCAGTATTTTACGATCAAAATAACAAGTTGGATGACAAACTAGAAAACTATGGAATCGGTAGCTATTTTAGGCAGATCGTAACCTCCATAATCAATGAACAATTCCCCTTCCTTTGGTCTGTCAACATAATCGGGTTTTTTAACAGGTGTGTTGAAGAGATAAACTGTTTGTAATTTTTTGAACCTTTTTAAATGGGCCAGATGAACCTCCTGAAAATTGGTGCCCACTAGGTTGAGTTTTCTTAAGTATTCAAGTTTTTCCAAATGTTCAATATTTTTACCTGTTATTCCGGTATTGTCCATTTTTAGTATGGTAAGGTTGGGCAAGGTGCTTATTTTCTCAAAAACGGCATCGGTGATAAGGGTCTTGCCAAGATCAAGATAAACAATTTGATTCTTGACAGGGGACAGCAAATCAAAATCCTTATCCTTAAAAGTGGGTCTGTTGATGCAGGATACGCGTATAAAATTACTGTTTTCACTTACCCGTTCCACATGGAAACCTTTTTTCTTTATGGCGGAAATAGTATCCTTGGGAACTTCGGCAACCTTGACATCAGGGTAGGTGTTATCCTTTGCCTTGGGGAAAAAGGCCTGTAACAACTCTTTTTTCAACCCCAGTTCCCCGATTTTTTTGTCAAAAGAGTTGCTGTTGGCGATCCAACTTTCAATGATGTCGATCTCTTCTTTGGAAAGTTGGGTCTTGTCCTTTGGGGGCATATGGTCCTCATGGTCCAGTGGTAGTACCAGCCTGGCGTACAAAGAACTGTTCTGGGGATCATTGGGTTCTATGACGGCACCGTTTTCACCCCCTTTAAGGATCCCATTTTCTTCCTCCAATTGCAATTCCCCCTTTTCTTTTTTGGCATTATGGCAGCTAACACATTTGTTGTTCAATATGGGCTGTACCAGGTCCGTATAGAGTACGGCCTCCTCCCAATTTTCCTCCTCTATAGTTGGCATTTCATAAACCTTTGGGCCAGCGCCCAAAAGGGATTTAATGCTGTTGGGCAGTGGTTCGATGAGGTAATCCGATCCATGGGTAATATTTCCCCCAAGATGGCCGGTGAACGAAATCAGGAATAATAGCGAGAAAGATAAAAGGACCACTGGTACCCGCTTAAGGAAGTCCATCTTAGAAGGGGCCGCCAGTCGCAAATACATCAACAGGGAAAACAAGGCGGTAACAATGCCGAACCACAAATGAAATTTTATGGTATCAAAGGAATACCCTTCGCCTGTATAAAGCAGATATCCACTTATGCAGGCTATGGTTGCTGAAATAAAGGCCCATTGAAACAGGATCCCTATTATTTTGGACCATTCCTTATTTTTTCTGTCATACCATTGCAATAATAGGGCGGCCATTATGAACCCTATCGGTAAATGTACTACAAGGGGGTGCAGGCGCCCTATCAATTGTTGAATAATTTCCATAGATTATTGGTTCAATTTTAGGCGTTCTTTTTAAGCTTGTTGATTAAAGGAATTAACTCCACTCCGTCATAGCCCGAGGTCTTGGCCTGTTCGCAAAATCGGTCCCAGGACAATTGTTTCCCCCAATCGGTTTGAAAAAAAAGGACCTTTTCTTGACCATAGGAGAATAGTAAGGATCCAAAAAGTATGATGATAAATCGCATTATATTGGTTTGGTCGGTTTGTGTTTTAGGCGAGAATTTCGTGTATTACATGTCCTTCCACATCGGTAAGCCGGAAGGGCCTTCCTTGAAAATCAAAGGTAAACTGTTCGTGGTCAAAACCTAGAAGGTGCATCATAGTGGCGTGTACATCGTGCACGGAGACCTGGCCCTCCAGGGCGGAAAACCCGATTTCATCGGTGATCCCCCAACTGGCGCCTTTTTTTATGCCCCCACCGGCCATCCACATGGTAAAGGCATCCCCGTGGTGGTCCCTTCCCTTATAGGCCATTTCCTGACCTTCCCGGTTTTCCTGCATTGGGGTCCGGCCAAATTCGCCTCCCCAGACCACCAAGGTCTCGTCCAATAGCCCCCTTTGTTTAAGATCCAGGAGAAGGGCGGACATGGGCCTGTCTATTTCGGTACATTTATTTCTCAGCCCCAGGTCTATGGCCGTATCGTGGCCTGTTCCATGGCTGTCCCAGCCCCAATCGAACAGTTGTACAAAACGCACCCCGTCCTCAACGAGCTTTCTGGCCAGAAGGCAATTGTTGGCAAAGGATTCCTTGCCCGGTCGCACCCCGTACATTTCCTTGATATGTTCGGGTTCATTGTTGATGTTCATTACTTCCGGCACTGCGGTCTGCATACGGTAGGCCATTTCGTACTGATTGATCCTGGCCAGGATCTCGGGGTCGGAATATTCGTCGAACTCTTTTTTGTTGATATTGTTTATGGCATCGATGGTGCTTTTTTTAAGATTTCGCGCAATGCCCTTGGGATCGTCTATATACAGAACCGGATCCCCTTTGGACCTGCATTGGACCCCTTGGTAGACCGATGGTAAAAAACCGCTTCCCCAGACACTTTTTCCCGCATCCGGTGTTTTCCCCCCGGAGGTCAGTACTACAAATCCTGGCAAATTCTGATTTTCGGAACCCAGGCCATAGGTGACCCATGACCCTATACTTGGCCTGCCCAATCTGGGGCTTCCGGTGTGCATGAACAATTGGGCGGGCCCGTGATTGAATTGATCGGTGTTCACTGCCTTTAGGAAAGCGACTTCATCCACAACTTTGGAAAAGTGCGGCAAGAAGTTGGAGACCCAGTTCCCGGATTCCCCGTACTGTTTAAATTCCGCCTGTGGCCCCAAAAGTTTGGGCGTTCCCCTGATAAAGGCAAATTTCTTGCCTTCCAACATGGATTGTGGGGTGACCTGTCCGTCCAGCTTTTGGAGGGCGGGCTTGTAATCGAACATTTCCAGTTGGGAGGGGGCACCTGCCATGTGCAGGTAAATAACTGACTTCACCTTGGCAGGGAAAGGAGGGGCCATGGAGGCCAATGGGTTGACATCCCTTTCTGTAAGGGCGATTTTTCCTTTTTCATTGTTGCCGAGAAAGGAATTGCAGGACATAAAGAAGGAGCCCATGGCCAAACCGCCCATCCCGGCGACGCAATCTTTAATAAAATGTCGACGGGTCCTGGCCTGGATTTCCCGTTGTAATTTTTCTTTTATCAATCGGTCCAAACTGTTCATAGCTACGATTTTGTTAAAAATTCATCCAAGTTCATAATGGCATTGGCCACCACGGTCAATGCCGCCAAATTGGCATCCGTACCGGTTTCAAAAGGAATGAATTCCTTGATGTTCTTCGGTTTTTCCCGGAAATCGGAAAGTGAAGTGTTGTACAGTTCCTTTAGGACGTTAAGTTTCTCGTCCGAAATATCGGCCAAAACGGCTTTCCTGTAGCCATGGCGTATACTATTGTCCACATTGCTTCCCTGGGCCATAAATTTGGCCAGATGGTAGGCCGTTTCCAGATAAACGGGATCGTTTAGGGTGACCAGGGCCTGTAATGGGGTATTGGTCACGGTCCTGCGTACCGTTGATACTTCCCTGCTCCCGGCGTCAAAAGTGAGGAAGGAAGGGTATGGGCTGGTTCTTTTTAGATAGGTGTATACGGCCTTCCTATACCTGTCTTCCCCTTGGCTTTCCAACCAATTGCCGCCATTGTACACCGTTTGCCAAATGCCTTCCGGTTGTGGCGGCATAACACTTGGTCCGTACATTTTGGTGCTTAAGAGTCCGGAGACGGCCAGGGCCTGATCGCGAATTTGTTCCGCTCCCAATCGAATTCTGGGGCCCCGTGCATAGAGTTGGTTTTCAGGGTCCAAATTGTATAACCTGGCATTGTTCTTGGAACTCTGGCGGTAGGTACCGGACATAACAATGTCCTTTACCAGGGCCTTTATGCTCCAATTGTGCTCGTTCATGAACCTTAAGGCCAGCCAGTCCAATAATTCGGGGTGCGATGGCGGGTCGGACTGTGACCCCATATCTTCCAGGGAGGCTACTATGCCGCGGCCATAAATTTGCTGCCATACCCTATTTACAAGGGTACGTGCCGTTAGCGGGTTCTCCTTGCTGACCAGCCATTTGGACAGCCCGAGCCTATTTTTTGGCCAGGCATCGTTCCAGGCATTGAGACTTTGTGGAGTGGCGGGCTCAACGGTATCGGTTTTCATGAGCCAATTGCCCCTTTCAAAGACCTGGGTGGCCCTTTTTTGGTAGTCGGGATTTTCAATGATGATGGGCAGTGTAGGGGTGTTGGAGTTCAACAGTTTCATAAAGCTGTCATCGATCTGGGAGTATCCGGAATTATCCCCGGCCTTTATTTCCGGGAGAAATGCAAACCAGGAGATATAACTGGTGGCGCTTTTGGGAGAAATCCTGTCGTTATCGGCCTCTATATATAAGTTTATTTTGTCGTCTGTTCTTTTGAACGGGAACTTTTGGATTTCCCTTCCCTTGGTCCTGTTCGTCGTAAATTGGGACAGGATCTCCCCTTGCGCATTATCCTTTCTGATGGTCACTTTGGTTCCATCTATAGAGGAGGAATACTTCAGGTATATATGGTCGGCACCTTGGGTATGGACATCGGGGAGGTAGCAGGAGCCATTGTCCCTTAGGGCCAGCCATTTCGTGTCCGCCAAATTTCCATTGGTATAATCCTTGGCCAAATGGGCATGGTAGATCGGTTCGGAATATTGTAGGAAATTGTAATAGGCCTTGGCCACTTCCCTGTTCTCATTTTTGGCGATCCATTGGAAAATCCTATCCACTTCCTCCTGTTGTTCCCCGGAGTAAAATCGTAGATTGGGCTCATCCTCTGAAGTGTCCTCGTCCCTGGTGTTGTTAAAAAAAGCCATGAGATTGTAGTACTCCCTGTTCTTAAAGGGGTCGTAGGTATGGCTATGGCACTGTACACATCCAATGGTGGTGCTCTGCCATACTTCAAAGGTGGTGTTTACCCTGTCTATTACGGAGGCTACCCTGAATTCCTCATCCTCGGTCCCGCCCTCGTCGTTGTTCATTGTATTTCTGTGAAAGGCTGTAGCTATAAGTTGATCCACGGAAGGGTCCGGTAAAAGATCGCCCGCAAGTTGTTCAATGGTAAACCGGTCAAAGGGCATGTCATTATTCAATGCCTTTATTACCCAGTCCCTATATCGCCACATAGTCCTGCCCATGTCCTTTTCATAGCCTTTGGTGTCCGCATAACGCGCATGGTCCAACCACCAGCTGGCCCACTTTTCACCATATGCATCCCTGGAGAGAAGCTCGTCCACCATATTTTCGTACGTAATTTTTCCGGAGGTAAAATCAGTGAACAGGGAATCGTCCGGTGGTAGTCCCGTTATATCCAGGGACAGTCTGCGCGCCAATACGTTTTGCTCGGCAGGCGGACTTGGTTCCAAGCCGTTATTTTCCAAGGTTCTTAAAATAAAGTGGTCTATGTCATTTTTAATAAATCCTTGGGCATCCCTGGAAGAAATACCGGCCGATTGGGCAGCTTTGGGAACGTCCACTTTTTCCGGTAGGGTATAGGCCCAGTGTTTGCCCCATTTGGCACCCTGATCGACCCATTTGGTCAATAGTTCTATGTCCTCTTTTGAAAGTTTGGATTTTTTATAGGGCATGCGCAATTCCGGGTCATCTTCCTTTAAGCGCTGGATGAACGGACTTTTGGCGGCATTGCCGGGGATAATGGCGGGCCCTCCCGATTCTGTATCGGCAAAGGCCTCCTCTTCAAATAATAGACTAAATCCGCCACTTTTCTTTACCCCTCCGTGGCAGGTAATACAGTTCTTGTTCAGGATGGGTTTTATATCGGCACTAAAATCAACGGTGTCCGAGGGTTTAAGAAGGCTCCAGACAGAAATAATAAGTATAATGATACCTATAAATAAAAGACCATATGATACTTTCTTTTTCACGCTATTGTTTTTTTATCTTTATTCAATATCCATGTTTTCAAACCCATACACTTCTTCATATTTGGGGTAGGATAGCAGTAAGAAGCTCGGCTATATATTTTAAGATTATAATGATACTGCTTCATAAAATTGGGTGCAACCCGGATTTTGTCTAATGCCAATACTTTTTTGCACCAGACTAATATAAAGGTTTTTTATTAGCCTCCGTTATTTACTTCAGTTCAAGAATCCAATCCCATCAACCTGCAATATCCTATTTTTGGGATAATAAATAGGGGGTATTTTCGGCAATTGTGTGGGAAATAAGCCCCATTTGTTATCAAATATGACGTCGTTGTTGGATATTCTCTATTAATTCCGGATGTTGTTCAATCTATAATTCCAATTACATTGGAACAATGTGCTTATAAAAATATGGAATTGCAAAGGCTTTGTCAACCACAATTATTGTCCCGAGAGGGGAGGATGGTTAAAAGGGATAAGGATTTAAGTGATTCTATCCCAAGAATAGAATCACTTAAAACAATTTTGGAATTTTGTATTGAATTCCTTGGAGATTATTTCTTTAAAAGAACCACTTTAATTTCGCCTTCGGTGGCAACCTTTATTAACTCGTGCTTGGAAAGGGCCTTCATGGATTTGTCCCATTTTTTGCCGCTTAGTCCGGCTTGGGTCTTAAGTTCGTCCAACGCTAGTTTACCTTCTGGTTTTAAAAGGGCAAGTATCTCTTTTTCTTCCTCACTAAGCTCCAATTGTTTCTTTTCGGGTCTCATTTGTGGGAAGAACAGAACTTCCTGTATGGAGGCATTGTTGGTCATCAGCATCACTAAGCGATCAATACCTATGCCAATACCACTTGTAGGTGGCATTCCGTATTCCAAGGCCCTCAGAAAATCCTGATCAATGAACATGGCCTCGTCGTCGCCTTTTTCTGAAAGTTGAAGTTGTTCCTCAAACCTTTCCCGTTGGTCAATGGGGTCGTTCAGCTCGGAATAGGCATTGGCCAATTCCTTACCGTTTACCATGAGTTCAAAGCGTTCGGTTAATGCGGGATTGTCCCTGTGCTCCTTGCACAAAGGACTCATTTCCTTGGGGTAATCCGTGATAAAGGTAGGTTGTATGTAGTGATGTTCACATTTTTCACCGAAAATTTCATCAATGAGCTTGCCAACACCCATACTATCATCTACCTCAATATTTAGTTTTTTGGCAACTTCCTTGAGTTCCACCTCGTCCATCCCGGCAACATCAAAACCGGTATGTATTTTTATAGCCTCCAGAATAGGGACCCTAGGGTAAGGGGCCTTAAATTCGATCTCATTTTTGCCAACGGTTACTTTGGAAGTGCCGTTGGAATCGATGGCTACTTTTTCCAAAAGTTTTTCGGTCATGTCCATCATCCAATTGTAATCCTTGTAGGCCACATAAAGTTCCATGACCGTAAACTCAGGATTATGGGTGCGATCCATGCCTTCGTTCCTAAAGTCCTTGGCAAATTCATAAACGCCATCAAAGCCACCAACAATCAGTCTCTTTAGATATAGCTCATTGGCTACCCTTAGGTATAAAGGAATATTAAGTGCATTATGGTGCGTCATAAACGGACGGGCAGCGGCGCCTCCAGGAATGGGTTGCAAAATAGGGGTCTCGACCTCCAAATAGCCGGCATCGTTAAAAAACTGGCGCATACTATTGGTTATTTTAGTACGCTTAATAAAGTTTTTCTTAACGCTTGGGTTTACTACCAAATCCACGTATCGCTGACGATAGCGCAATTCAGGGTCGTTAAATTCATCGTAAACTTTTCCGTCGGCATCTACCTTGGGCAAGGGCAAGGGACGCAAGGATTTACTTAGCAAAGTAAAATTCCTGACCATGACGGTTTTCTCGCCAACCTGTGTGGTGAAAAGTTCCCCTTCTATCCCTATAATATCGCCAATATCCAACAATTTTTTATATACATCGTTGTACAGGGTTTTATCTTCTCCAGTGCAAATTTCGTCCCTATTAAAATAGACCTGTATACGGCCTTCGCTGTCCTGTAGTTCGGCAAAGGAAGCCTTGCCTTGGATTCTTCTGGACATAAGTCTTCCGGAAAGCACTACCTTTTTACCTTCTTCATAATTTTCCTTGGCATTTCTAGAAGTGCTATCTACTGGGTATAGAGCCGCGGGATAGGGATCGATGCCCAATTCCCTTAGCTTGCCAAGTTTCTCCCTTCTAATCACTTCTTGTTCCGAAAGCTGCATATTCTTATAAATTAAGGCTGCAAATATAGGTACTCTGCATTAATCTATCAATCCTAAAATCAGAATTGATCGTTTTCAAAATAGCATATTCAAATTATTCCCAATTTCTTGTAACAAAATGTTCGTTTTTTAGTCTTATTGGTATACTTGTCCCGTAATGGGACTTCATCAATCAAAAATCGAAATAACCATGGGCTGTTTTAGGGTCATATTGGCCATTATTTTCCCACCCCTGGCCGTAATAGGCAAGGGGTGCGGTTCCTTTGTAATAGTTTTTCTGCTTACTCTATGTGGATGGGTGCCCGGTGTAATTGCAGCATTGGTCATTCTTAACAATCCAAGCTAGGGTTTTGTGGTTTGGTTTATGGGGAGAGTTTGTATCTTTGCCACATGAATAAAAGTATTCTCTTAGAAGATTTGGGATGTAAGGATTACAAGGATACTTGGGATTACCAGGAACAATTGTTCAAATCTATTATCGATTTAAAAATAAGGAATAGGAGGGAGGGTTCCCACTTGGAAACACCCAATCATTTCTTGTTTGTAGAGCATCCGCATGTCTACACTTTGGGAAAAAGTGGTGACATGCAAAATCTGTTGGTGGATGAAAATGTACTTAATGAAAAAGGTGCCCAATTTTACAAGATAAACCGGGGCGGGGATATAACCTATCATGGCCCGGGACAGATTGTTGGTTATCCTATACTGGACCTCGATAATTTTTTTACAGATATTCATAAATATCTGAGGCTTTTGGAGGAGATGGTTATTTTGACCTTGGCTGACTACGGACTTAAAGCGGAGCGTTCTAAAGGGGAAACAGGTGTTTGGTTGGATGTGGGTACACCGTTTGCACGAAAAATATGTGCCATGGGGGTGCGGGCCAGTCGATGGGTTACCATGCACGGATTTGCCTTGAACGTAAATGTGGATTTGGGCTATTTCGACTTGATGATTCCCTGTGGTATCAAAGGGAAGGCCGTTACTTCCTTAAATGTGGAGCTTGGCGTACGGGAAGTGGATATGGCCGAGGTGAAGCAAAGGCTTCTTGGACATTTTGCAACACTTTTTGAAGCAGGGATTATAGAACAAAAAGCCGAAGTGTAAGTCTCGGTGTTTGTCGCAGGATACTGTCTTAAGAGTAAACTCCTTTATGTTTAGAGCTATTGGGGAACTAGATTACAGTTGTCTTAAAGCTAATCTGGCTAATACGTGTAAATGTATTCAATTCCATAAATAACCTTGTCCCTAGCTAAACCCCGGGAAAAGTACTTGATTCCATTATTGTTTTAACTTAATTTTCAAAAGAGGTAAGCACACTCTTGCTTATTAGGCTACCTTTTTTATTGTAGGTTTCCTGCTGTACCATGCCGTAACCTTCAGCCAGCCACAACTTATTGCTGTTCGTCATCTTAATACCCATTTTGGCCTCCGTATCAAAGGTAATTACATAGCAATCAAAAGTGCCGGCTGGGGTGGTTATGGATTCGTTGCCTTCTACTTTTCTGTTGAAAAAATTCATATTCATTTTCATATTAAGGGGAGGCATCTTAACCGTCATCAATACATCGGCATCGGGTAGTGACTGTCCGGTATTGAGGTTATTGGGGTATAAAAGATCGGTTCCGGTCATTTCCACTTCCAAATCCTTGTATTGCCCCATTACTTCGGGCGACATCATGGAACTAAAATCTACTTTAATCCCCTCATTCGTACAAGTAACTCCATAATCCGAACTCAAAATCATTTTGCCTTTTTCATCGTGCATTTCGTAATATAAGGTAGCTGTATTGCCAACAAATTCCTTAACCACGTAATCCAATACTCCTGACACTTTATCTTTCTTGTCATAATTGGTAATTTGGAATTTGGTACCCTCATCCATTGGGAAGTATTTGCTACATTCCTGTGAAAAAGTTGTAGTGGCTACAAGAAAAAAACTATAAACTAAGGTAAGTGTTCTCATATTTATTATTTAGATTGAATATTTTTTTAAGTTATATTTTTTTGAATACGACACGCCTGTTTTGGGCTTTGCCATCTGGAGTATTATTGTCCCCAATGGGTTCGCTTTCTCCCTTGCCCTGGGTTTGTAAACGGCCGTCTGCAATGCCATAAACATTTACTAGGGCATTTTTTACCGCAGCAGCTCGTTTTTGGGATAGGCTTAAATTGGCATCACCGGATCCATCTGCGTCCGTATGTCCAACTATCATAAGGTTCATTCCTTTTTCTTCCTGCAAAACTTGCGAAATTTGTCGTATGATCCCCATGGATTGAGGTTGGATGTTGGCCGAGCCGGAATCGAACAGAATGCCATTGGTGGAAACTTCCCCCTCGGCAATCAATTTGCGTCTGAGGTCTACCCCTCCTTCGGCCACTTTTAAATTGGTGATAAATATTCGTTCCTTTCCATCTTTTAAATTGTTGACATTAAATTTTAAGGAAGAAATATGTTCTCCCAAAGGGATAAATTTTGGAATATCAACGTATTTATGCTCATTGACCCAGACCCTGAATCTCTGACCATTAACGGCAATGGATATATGGGGTCTATTTAGTACTTCGTCCCTTATATCGGCCCTAATGGCATTGTTTATCTCACTTCCCGCTACTTTATCGAAGTTCTTTACCCTTATATTGAAGGCGCCATATTGTCCTAC
Source organism: Arenibacter flavimaris (assembly GCF_030291335.1). NCBI lineage: Bacteria > Pseudomonadati > Bacteroidota > Flavobacteriia > Flavobacteriales > Flavobacteriaceae > Arenibacter > Arenibacter flavimaris. The sequence continues at coordinate 11,896 of NZ_JASWIM010000035.1, read as the reverse complement.
AGGGAACCATACATAACCGTAATACTGGCCTGCCTTGAATTTTGGGTCATCACTGAGGGTTAAGCTTATACCTGCTGTAGAGGAAGTTTTCTGATCCAGTCCAGAGGTCAACAAATCAAATTCAATGGTATAATCTTCAGGAAGTTTGGGAGCAATGGGAATGTAATAGGTATTCCATCCCGGCAAGAATTCCAACCATTTTTCGGAAGACTCATTGATCGTTACCACTTCCCCACTCCCGTTCGTATCCCATTTGGAAGGGAAGTCACCAATAAAATCGTTGGAAAAGTCATCGAAAAATAGAGGTTTGTCTCCGGGGACATAGTCAAATTTACTATATACTTGGATTGTCTTGGCAGTACCCTGGGCAACCTTGGTTCCGTTGCCCGAGTTGTCGCCGGTATTTCCGTGATTGCCTTGGTCCGAAGGAGGTAATGGGCTGTCTATTTGTGGGTTGGAAGTTGGTTTTTTAGAGCCAGGTTCCAATATACTGTCCAATACGGCATCTGTTTTTTTTGAAGCTTCCCTATCTACACGGTTTTCTACGGTCCGCTCCACGGCCCTTTCTGCACGTTTGCCCAATTTTTTCAAGATTTGGCCTTGTAGGGAGGCGGAAAAAAAGAAAACCAATAGAATAGCTGGAATTGTTTTGGGGAATGCCTTTAAGGGATTCATAATCTTTCGTTTTTTATGTTCTCGTAGTGTTTTTGACTCAATCAACTTTAGGTCGATAAACCAACTAAATTTAACAAAATTTCGGGCTTGTGCAGAGATAGGTGTATATCTTGCATGTTTTTATGTATTAATGGTGTGTTACAACCAATGTTTAACATTTACATCGGAAATATTTGTAAAAAAAGAAATGCCACTAGGCATTGATAAGCCTAAAAATGTAGGATTAATGGGGAAATTGAGTATTATTTTTAAGATTAAAAAAAGCAGAAAATTCTCACCTTTTTATCAATTGTCAGGAATATTTAAATGATGTGTTTTTCCTAATTTATTTTATAAACTATTATGGAGTTATCCTGATCCTTTGCAACAAGCTCCAGCTTATGATCGTTGTCCATATCAATTAGATCGATACTGGAATTGCCGGGTACGGGAAAGTTGGAAATAGCTTCTGCCTGACTATCGAAAAGATAGATTTTTTGGTTCTGTATATCCGTAACGCTGATATATATCTTGTCGTTTAAATAGAAAATCTTGGGTTTTGAATATACCCCAAGCTCCAACTCCACCTTTTTGCTCCTTATGGTCAGCACATTGTCGTTCATAATGGCCAGGGTATTACTTGTGGCATCCAAACCGTGGTCGGGGAGCAGGTTTAGGTTGGCTGCATTTGTTTTGCCATTTTCGTCTATTTGGAAAAGACGTCCTTTGGTGTCAGTAACGGTAAACTTGTTTTTATGTAGCAGTATTTCATTATCGGAAAAGCTAATTTTGTTCGAGACATTAACCCGTGTATCACCGGTTCTGGACAATATTTTTAGTTCTCCGCCTTCCTGTTTCATGACCAAATAATCTTTTTTGCCTACCCTAAAATGTTTGGGTGTGCCCAGGATGGGATTTGCCGACTTCGTGTACTTAAAGCCCTTTACAATTTGTCCCGAGCTATTGTACATAAATATTTTTGTTCCCTGTGTTACCAAAAACCGGTAATCCTTTCTACGGTCGTAATCAAATACAGCCAAGGGGTTTAAGTTGCCTCCTTCGTAGGTGAAGGTAAAGGGGGGCACATCCTTACCATTTCTGTCTACTATCATAAACTGATTGTCCGTAGTGAATGCGAGTTGCAATCTTCCATTTTTGTATAGGTCTACCTGTTCTACACGTCCTTGGATCCTACCACTTAGTTGTTTTTTCCAAATTACCTTGCCGTCCGTAGAAATTAGATAGAGATTGTTGTCCTGGTCCTGAACTATAATTTCTTCCTTGTTGGTCCTATGGTTTTTTACAAATTGGGGAGGTGTCACGATTTCTGTATCCAACTGTAGGGTGAAATAGGGAATGGTTTTGTTGAGGGTAGTTTCGTGGGCGATTTTTTGAAAAAGTATATTGGTATGATGAAAATTATCGTCCGCTACCATTTGCGCGGCAAAGGAATATTCTGTTAATTCCTTGGTTTTAATATTTTTAGCGATGTCCTTGACTATGTATTGGTCCAAAAAATATTCAATACCCTTGGCGTTGGAGACAAAGAGCATAGAGGATTCGTCTGCCAATTGCTCTTTTGCTGTTTTGTAAACAGATGTTTTTTCAAAAGTGGAAACATTTTTAAAATTACCAATGATGGTCTTTAAGGTCTCCGGAGTAGGGGAGAACACAAAAGCATTTTCTATGATCGTATAATAATTTGCTTCAAAATCCTGTACTAGTGGGTTGAAATAATGATTAAGGAAGTCGGACTTGGAGAGTCCAACAATTTCATTGCCTTGGTATTCTTCTGAAGTTTTCTCCAATTTATCCAGGTAGTTAAGGATATTTTCGGAGCCGTAGGTGTGGAGAATTGCGGCCTTTTCATTGTTCAGATACACGAATCCAATTTCTTCCACTGCCTTAAAGGTAGTGTCTATAACTGTGGAACGGTCCAAATATTTTTTTTGGTTTAACGCAAAGTCTTTATAATTGTCAAAAGTAAAGGCCAAAATGGCATCCGAGTTCATTGGGGCCAGAGTTGGTGTCTTTGGCGTTAGGGCATGGCTGTTTTTAAAAAGATTACTAAAGTTTATGATAGAATCGTTGGCCATGCTAATGCCATTGAGTTTTAGGTGGTCCTTATTGGTGTTAAAATCCAGGGATATCCAGTCCGTAAATTTGGAAATGTCAATTTGATGCCCATCGGACATAATGTGGTTGAGCAAGGAATTACTTTTATTGGTGTTTATGAAAATATTGGCACTGCTCTGGTTATTGGCAATCTGATACAATTTATTTAAGGATTCGTCTGCCGTTAAATCCTGTTCATTGCGCAAAATATTTTCGATCAACATTTGGGCGGTACTAACTATAATTTTGTCGTCTAAAACCGTTGAAAAGAAATTTGCCCCGTCCACACTGTAGCTGTCAAAGTTCTTTCCCTCATAACCTACGTTTTCAATTACTTTATTGCTTCCTTCGGCAATTTGGAAAAGGTCATCACTGTTTTCGGCAATCAATAACAATTCAAAATTTGCCTTTCCCAATTCCACAAAGGCCAAAATACTCTCTCCATTGGGTTGGATATATTTCAGTGCTTTCAGCTTTTCCTGAATGGCGTTATAGGAGGTCGTAGCGGACAAGGTCTTAAGAAGGTCGCTGTTCTCCAGTTCACTGGAAAAAGAGGGCTTGTCATTTATTTTTATAATAATGGCACTATTCTGGGGAACGTAATAGAGTATTGGGGAGGTTTTGGGGCTTTGTTTCGAGCATCCGGTCAATATTAAGAAGAGTACCGCAAATAATTTGATTTTCATAAATAAATCTTTCAACAAATTTAGGATTTTTAAACGTCTAGTTTTAATTGATCGGGTAATTGTCTAAAAGTTTTTCGATGATATTTGGTAATACCGTACTTCCGTATGGCCGCCCTGTGTTCCTTGGTGGGATAGCCTTTGTTTTTTATCCAATTGTACATGGGGTATTCCAAGTGGATTTTCTCCATGTAGGCATCCCTGAAGGTTTTTGCCAGGATGGAAGCGGCCGCAATGCTTAGGTATTTTCCATCTCCTTTTATAATGCAGGCGTGGGGGATGTTTTTGTAGGGATTAAATCTATTGCCGTCTACAATGATAAGTTCGGGGGCCGTGTTTAATTGATCCAAGGCCTTGTGCATGGCCAAAAAGGAAGCGTTCAAAATGTTTATTTTGTCAATTTCATCTGGAAAAACATGGGCAATTCCAAAACTACTGGCATTGGTTTCTATTATTGGCCTAAGTAAATCCCTTTTGGCAGGGGATAAAATTTTGGAGTCGTTAAGGGTGCTGTTCGAAAACTCTTTTGGTAAAATAACGGCTGCAGCGGTTACGGGTCCTGCCAAACAACCACGACCCGCTTCATCGGTTCCTGCTTCCAGTTCGTATTTGTAGAAAGTTTTTAGCATTTATGCATGGTTCTATTGTTCTTGGGTATGCAAATACTTCCTGAATTTGGATAGTTGCATGTGAGTCAAGCCTAACAAAAGTGAGTGCTTTTCTTCTGTGAAAGTCAAATATAAAAATTTAAAAAAGGGTTGAATGCCCATTGTAAACAAATTCTTAAGAACGGTATGGAATTGTCCCGGATTGGGTTCTAATTCTGGAATGAAGGAAGTTGGTAAGTGACCACGGAAGAATAGGGACAAGAAAATATCCAGGGGCTAAAAAGGCAATATAGGATTTATTGGGTTATTTAAAACTGTTAAAGTATCTACAACACACATAGTAGGAATCTTCTTAGGTTAAGAATATATAAGAATTTGGCAATATTCTTTAAATTAAACGCTGTTAATTCATTAAAATATTAACAAAAAAATAATAATAGGCATAAGTTTAACAAATTGTAATCCTTCTGTTAAATTTCTTAGGTTTTTTAACGAATTTTTTACAAGTTTGTGGCAGACTAATTCTTAAAAAAAAGTAAATGAAATCAAAACTAACTTGGATTTTAGTTCCGATCATGGGGCTAATTATGAGTTTTTCCTACGCGCAGGAAAAAACTATCTCTGGTACGGTGACCGACCAAATGGGTCTGGCCTTACCTGGCGTAAACATTTTGGTGGAAGGGACCACTAATGGAACACAAACTGATTTTGATGGTAATTATACCATTCAAGGGAGTGAAGGGCAAACCTTATTGTTCAGTTATATAGGACAAATGAGTGTTACAAAAGTAATAGGCGCAACGTCCACAATCGATGTTGTTATGCAGGAGGATGCCCAGGCCTTGGAGGAGGTAGTAGTTACTGCCTTGGGTATTTCAAGGGATAAAAAATCCTTGGGATATGCTACACAGGAGGTTCAAGGTGAGGACTTGAATACAGTGAAGAGCGGAAACTTTGTAAATGCCCTTTCGGGAAAGGCTTCCGGTATTCAGATCAAAAAAAATAACAACCTGGGGGGTTCCACCAATGTGGTGATTAGGGGTAATGCCTCGTTGACCGGGAGTAACCAGGCGCTGTTCGTTATAGATGGTGTGCCGGTAAACAATACGAATACCAATTCCAAATATCAAGGTGAGGCAAGTGGTAACTATTATGATTACGGTAATACCGCCTCTGATATCAACCCTGATGATATTGAATCGGTAAACGTTTTAAAGGGAGCGGCCGCTTCTGCCTTATATGGCTCAAGGGCAGCCAATGGGGTTATCATGATAACCACCAAAAAAGGAAAGGATGCACAAGGCATTGGGGTTACTGTTAGTTCTGGAATTACAATAGGCTCCATAGATAAAAGTACATTTGCCAAGTACCAAAACCAATACGGTGCAGGTTATGGACCTTATTACGGGCCTGATGAGGATGATTTTTATAATATGCAGGATGTTACCGGTGATGGTGTTGCCGATCTAACCGTGCCGTTTACAGAAGATGCTTCCTATGGTGGAAGGTTCGACCCAAATCTGTTGATCTACCAGTGGGATGCCTTGGATCCGGATTCTCCAAATTATAGAACGGCTACCCCATGGGTAAATGCCAAGAACGGGCCAATCACATTTTTTGAGACTCCGGTTACAACGACCAATTCGGTTTCTTTTGCTAGGTCTTATGAGGATGATGGTTCTTTTAGATTGAATTACACCCAATTTGATCAGAGCGGTTTAATGCCGAACAGTTCCATTAAAAAACACAATTTTTCCATGAGTGGATCCTTTAAATTGACGGATCGATTAACGGTTACTGGATATGCCAATTATATCAATACAAAGGCATTGGGCCGTAACTCTACGGGTTATAGTGATAACATTGTCAGTAATTTTAAGCAATGGTGGCAGACCAACGTGGATATTAAGGATTTAAAGGATATCTATTTTAATACGAAAAGGAACGTAACGTGGAACCCTGCAAGTACTGATGCCGGTTCGGCACCGATTTATTGGGACAATCCATATTGGACCCGTTACGAGAATTACCAAAACGATTCTAGAAATCGTTTTATAGGTAATGTATCCTTGGATTATAAGTTTACGGATTGGTTGAACTTTACTGCAAGAGCGGCGACAGATACCTATTCCGAGATACAAGAGGAAAGAAGGGCCAACGGTAGTGTGCCAACAGAATTTGGTATTCCGGATAGTGCAGGAAACAGGGGTAACGTGGATTCAGGTTATGGAAGAAGAAATCTGGAAGTTACAGAGACCAACTACGATTTCATGTTTAATTTTCAAAAGGACCTTTCCGATCAATTTAATTTGAAAGGGATATTGGGTACCAACATTAGAAGAAGTGAATTTCAATCTATTTATTCTGCTACGAGTGGCGGGCTGAGTGTCCCAAGACTTTACTCTTTGCAGAACAGTACAGGACCACTTGGACTTCCGGTTGAAAATGATGAAAAAGTAGGTATAGATGGTATTTATGCCAGCGCATCTTTGGGTTACAACAGTATACTTTTCTTGGATGCCACCATAAGAAGGGATCACTCTTCTACATTGCCTGAGGACAATAGTACTTTTTATTATCCTTCCGTAGCCACTAGTTTCGTTTTTACCAATCTTTTGAATGCTGATTTTGTAACCTTTGGTAAATTGAGGGCTAACTATGCGGAAGTGGGGAACAGTGCACCTTTCGATTATCTATACGATACCTATAACGTGAACATTCCACCAGGGGCGCCAAGTACTTCTGTTGACAATGAGAAAAAGAATCCTAATTTGAAGCCCGAAAAAACCGAAAGCTTTGAACTTGGTTTGGAAATGAAGTTTTTACGTAATAGATTGAGTTTTGATCTTGCTTATTACCAGACCAATTCTGTTGATCAAATTTTTGGAGTTCCGGTGTCTAGAGCCACAGGTTATGAAAAAAAGATATTGAATGCAGGTGAAATTGAGAACAAGGGTGTGGAGCTTTCCATTTCCGGAAATCCAGTCAGGACCGATAACTTTAGTTGGACAGCCATGGTCAACTGGACCAAGAATAAAAATGAGGTGGTATCATTGGAAGATGGAATCCAGACCTTGCAATTGGGAGATTTCCAAGGAGGTGTAACCCTTAATGCGGAAGTAGGACAGCCCTATGGAGTAATTTATGGAACGGATTACACCTATCTAAATGGTGAAAGGGTAGTTGATCCAGCGGATGGACAGTATATTAAAACGTCTACTTCGGATCAAAAAATTGGAGACACCAATCCAGATTGGTTGATGGGGATTTCCAATAAATTTAATTACAAGAATTTCTCGTTAAGCTTTTTGATCGATATTCAACAAGGGGGCAGCATATTCTCCTTGGATCAATACTACGGCCTTGCAACAGGTCTGTATGCCGAGACTGTCTTTATTAACGATCTGGGTAATCCCGTAAGGAATACCTTGGCCGATGGTGGTGGATTTATCAATGAAGGTGTAAATCCTGATGGAACAACAAACACTTCTAGGATCAGGGCCGACCGATTCGGAGCTCTTGGATATAGAAGAGGTTTACCGGATAAAGCATTTGTTTATGATGCCAGTTATGTAAAATTACGTGAAGTGGCACTTACTTATAATTTGCCTAGCAAATTGTTGGCCAGTACATTCTTGACCAATGCTAGTTTAAGCGTTATTGGATCAAACCTTTGGATTATAGATAAAAACTTGCCTCATGCAGATCCAGAAAGTGGTTTGTCTGCCGGTAACCTTCAAGGTTATTCCGTTGGATCATTACCAACTACAAGGGATCTTGGTGTCAATCTTAAATTACAATTCTAAAAAAAATAAAAATGAAAAAACTAGCAATATTAATTACTGCCGTGATTTTTGCTTCTTGTTCCAGTGATTTGGAGAGTCTGAACGAGAATATTAAGGATCCATTGGCCGTGCCGGGCGAAAGTTTATTCACCGGAGCGCAGAAAAGTTTGGTAGACCAAGTGGTGGATCTAAATGTGAACAATAACAATACTAAACTTTGGGCACAATACTTACAGGAAACCACCTATACGGACGAAAGTAACTATGATCAGGTTACCAGAACTATTCCTGAAAAGCATTGGAGTGTTTTGTACAAAGATGTTTTAAAGGACTTGGATGAGGCAAAAAGGGTTATTTCTGAAACCACCTATCTTACGGCGGAACTAGAAGAGTTAAAACCTAACAAGCTGACCATTATCGAAATTCTTAATGTGTACACCTACAGTATCCTGGTAGAGACCTTTGGGGATGTTCCTTATTCAGAAGCTTTGGATATTAACAACCTGCTACCGAAGTATGATGACGGTGAAACCATTTATAAGGATTTGATTGGTAGATTGACTGCTGCAATAAGTGCTTTGGATGTTAATACAGGAAGTTTTGGTAGTGCCGATAGAATATATGGAGGTGACGTGGCACAATGGAAGAAATTTGCTGCTTCCCTAAAATTGAGAATGGGTATACTTTTGTCCGATAAGGATGCTGCATTTGCCAAGTCCACTGTGGAGAGTGCCGTTGCAACAGGGGTGTTTACAAGTAATGCAGACAATGCATCCTATACCTATTTGGGGTCAGATCCCAATACAAACCCTATTCACGATAATTTGGTATTGAGCGGAAGAAAGGATTTTGTTGCCGCCACTACGATCATCGACGTTATGAATGCTTTGGACGACCCAAGAAGACCCCTTTATTTTACTCCCACCGAAGACGGTACCTACAAAGGAGGTAACATAGGGGAAACATCCAGTTATACTACTTATTCACATGTCTCTGCCCAAGTGGAGGAAGCAACTTTTCCTGGGATAATTTTGGATTATGCCGAGGTGCGATTTTTATTGGCGGAAGCACGGGCAAGGTTATTTGAGGTGGGTGGAACTCCCAAAGAACATTATGATGCGGCTATAACGGCCTCCATTCTGGATTGGGGAGGAACTGCTACAGAGGCGGCCGATTATTTGGCGCAGCCTAATGTGGATTATGACCTGTCTATTTTGGCAAGTACGGCTACCACACCTTGGAAAGAGGTTATTGGAACCCAAAAGTGGATTGCCTTATACAATAGAGGCTTGGAGGCTTGGACATCCATCAGGTTATTGGATTATCCGGCTATGGCAGTTCCTACTGATGCCGTTTCAGGTTTTCCAAACAGATATACCTATCCAATTATAGAACAATCCTTAAACGGAGCCAATTATGGAACTGCTTCTGCTGCCATAGGCGGCGATGAGGCGGAGACTAAATTGTTCTGGGATTTGAACTAGAATATTCCTTCTTGATAGGGTTAAGAACCTGCAGGTATCCCCTGCAGGTTTTTTTTGTCGTTTTCGTTTGTTGTTCTTAAAATGGGATAGGTACTGTGCATTGGGTGCTGTTGGCATTAGCATTTCTATGGCAGATAAGATGTTGTTTTTCTGTTTTTTAAACTTTCACATTTCATTAAGGACAAAAAAATTAACTTTGTCGACGTAAGTTTGTAGCATGAGATATTTGTTGGCACTTTTAATAGTGTTTTTTAGTCAGGCCATTAGTGCACAGGAAGATGCTGTTGCCCCTCCAGGAAACCCAGGTGAGGCTAATATGGGGCGTAAAGTTGGAAATCTACCGCCTAAAAAGAAGGAGGGGGACAAGGGGCAGGATGTGACCATCAGGGATTACAAGATCATTGGTTATGAAAGGGATACTACCTTTTTGGATACGACGATTTCCATACAGAAGGAGTATAAATATAATTTTTTGCGGAAGGACGATTTTGAGTTGATGCCGTTTGCCAATGTCGGGCAACCTTATAATAAATTGGGGGTTAATTTTGATGTAAAGGATACCTATCCCAAGTTGGGTGCCAGTGCGAAGCACTATAACTATATGGAAGTCCGGGATGTTGATTATTATAATGTGGCAACCCCAATGAGCGACCTAATGTTTAAAACCACGTTTGAGCAAGGACAGCTTCTGGATGCATTGTTGGCCTTTAATACCTCTAAAAGATTAAATTTTTCAATAGGTTTTAAGGGTTTTAGGTCTCTGGGCAAATATCAATATAGTGAAGCTGAGTCTGGGAATTTTAAGATGACTGCCAACTATGAGACCAAGGACAAACGCTATAATTTAAGGGCGCACGGCGCGGCTCAAAATTCCTTGGCAGAGGAAAATGGCGGATTGTCCAATAAGGAACTGCAATTTGAATCCGGGGATTCCGATTTTAAGGACCGCTCAAGATTGGATGTGCTTTTTTCCAATGCAACCAACCGCCTATTGGGGAAAAGGTATTATTTGGATCATCGGTATATTTTGTTTGGCAGTAAGATAGATTCGGGCAAGACTAGGACAACTTCTTTGGCGCTTGGACATGAATTTACTTATGAGACCAAATACTATCAATATAAACAAACCGCCCAAAACGACTATTTTGGGGATGGCTATGATTCCAGTATATCGGATAAGGCTAGCTTAAAAACGACCTATAATCAGGTCTATGCCCAATTTTCAAATAAGACATTAGGGGTATTGACGGGGCTTATCAATCATTACCATTACAACTATTTTTTTAATTCGGTATTGCAAACGCCTACCCAGCTTATTCAAAGCCAGTTAAGTGGCGATGAAATCTCTGCCGGGGCCAAATACGTAAAGAAGATCGGTGGTTTTCAGTTGAATGGGTCGGCACAGGTCAATGTATCCGGGGATCTGTCGGGGAATTTATTGGACGCCTTCGCCAGTTACGACATTAACAAGAACAATAAGCTTAAATTTTCCTTGCACTCATCTTCGCGTATGCCCAATTTTAATTTCTTGTTATATCAAAGTGATTACAGTAATTACAACTGGCAACATACTGGCGACTTTAATAAGATAAACAATAACGGTTTTCAATTTGATCTGGAATCCAAGGTTTTTGGCAATTTAATGGCTAAATACACTTCTTTGGACAATTACACCTACTTTGCTTCCGACCCTTCGGAAACTGTGGTTGAAGGTGGGGAGCAGGCATTTGTTAAACCGTTTCAGGAGGGGGGTACCATTAATATTCTTAAGGTCAAATATGCCAAGGAATTTAAATGGAAGGGTTTTGCACTCAATAATACTGTAATGTATCAGGATGTTTCCCAGGCCAATAATGTTTTAAACGTACCACAAGTGGTTACAAGAAATACTTTGTATTATTCGAACTTCGGGTTTAAAAAGGCGCTATACTTTCAGACAGGGGTTACCCTGAAATATTTTACTGCCTACAACGCGGATGCCTATAATCCGGTGTTGGGGGAATTCTATTTGCAGAACCAAGAGGAATTGGGTGGTTTCCCGATGTTGGACTTTTTTATTAATGCCAGGGTGCAGCAAACTAGGATATTCTTAAAGGCCGAACACTTCAATTCTTCATTTTCCGGCAACAATTTTTATGCTGCTCCGAATTATCCTTACAGGGATTTTGTGATTCGATTTGGGTTGGTTTGGAATTTCTTTTCATAGTACAATGTTTATATTATTCGGGTTTTTGAAAGGATTGTCTTTTGGTGTTCTTGGAACGTAAAAAAAAATACATAAATATTTCATCTGCAAATCAGCTTGTTACAGCGTAATTGAAAAATCTTTTAAAAATAAACCGAAAAAGGTTTTGCGTAAACGAAAAAAGTATCCTACATTTGCACCCGCTTAGAGAAAGAGCGAGAGTAGAAAAGAAGAGAAACAAGTTCATTGATATATTGTGAAGACAGCGTGCCACATACCCGGTAACGGGGATGTGGCGCAGAGAAATAAATCGAAATAACGGGCCGGGAAAAATGCTTTTACGGGTTGATCGAAGTAATATAAGAATCAACGATGAAGAGTT
>NZ_JASWIM010000034.1:0-64865 GCF_030291335.1 Arenibacter flavimaris | reverse complement strand
TTTTATCGGTAGAAATCATAAGCAGATAATTGGTTAAATATTTGAATGTCAATAACTTAAATATACCAATTTTCTGCTTTTCCTGCAATATAAAACACCCATTTCTTAAGTCGAACTCACGTTTTATAGGACAAATGACCATTCTCGTAGGCTTTGGACAAAAAGCTGCTAGTTCTTTCGGTATTTTCCTTACTTAAGATATCGTAATAAATAGCCAAGGCAGTAGACCAAACATCTGCTTGATTACCTTTTCCAGTGGATGCTTTAAGCATGCCCCTTTCATCCATAAAAACTAACGGCAATGCTCCCTTGATCTTAGAAGCGATTAAACTGTATTTATCCGCTTTGGTCTTATTTTCCAATTTTTCAAACAATTCGGCAAGCTCCATAGCCGCCCTAAATTTTAATATGGATGGATAGCAAAGATCTCCTGTAATGGTCATGACATCCCTAAAACCAAAATCGATACCCCTAAAATGTTCCGTGGTAGTCACAATATGATTATCCAATCCTGATGGAGGCACATTAAATGCAATTTCTAGTCGGTCTATGAGCCTAGTACCGTTTATTTCCTGATTTAAAATAGATAGGTCTTTTGTAGTCTTCACATAATAATGGACCATATGAACAAACAGGAACTGATCACCATAGGGCGGAGTCCTACCAAATTGAGGAGTTCCCTGTTCCTCGAAGCTATAGGTCCCCGGAAAGTAAATAGGCAGACTGTCATCCATACGTATGTGATCCGCAATTGCCCCTAAGGGGATTAAGGAACCATTTTTGGTAATCCATGTTCTATCGGCCTGAGTTGCCGCCGTTAGTATTAACATATTCCTTTGCTCGTCCCCTGTTATATACCCGGATTCCAACGACATGGCATAATCACGTATCCAAAAAGCAGGATAACTACCCCTTCCCCCAGGTTTAACCAAGATTGACCCAGTATTGTTATTACCCATTTGATCCGCAACCTTCTGTCCTGGATAAATACGGGAACTATCAATAATGGTTGCCGTAAGGCTTTCAAGAAATTGAAAATCCTTACCACTTAAAATAGGGTTCTTTGGTGTAATTACAGATTGCCCATAACCAGATACCACAACGGCAATCAAGAATAGGTTTATTACCGATTTCTTTAGAAAATTCATTTTATGTTTCAAATTTAATATACAGCCTCCTTGCAATATTGGGGCACTTCTAAAATACAATTTAATACTGGAAAAAGTCCCTAACCTAAAAGACGGATATAGGTCACTAAATATAAGATAGTTAAAACCCAATACAGCTTTATTGGAATAAGGAAAATTATTAATTTTAAACAAGTTATTCAGACGGTCAAAAAATATTAGCAAGAAATTCCTGTAACTAATACACAACAAAGTCAACCAATATCAAACGAAAGATCCAAAATATCACATTAATCAATTTAAAGAAATAGCTATGCAAACAATATTGGGGGCTGGAGGGGCAATTGGTATTGAACTGGCCAAGGCCTTAACCGAATATACCAGTAAAATAAGGTTGGTAAGCAGAAATCCCAAAAAGGTGAATAAATCCGATCAACTAGTATCTGCAGACTTATTGGATAGATCCAAAGTTTTTGAAGCAATACAGGGCTCCTCCATTGTTTATGTCACTGTTGGATTTCCATATAACCTTAAATTTTGGCAGCAGCATTGGCCGAAATTTATCAAAAATGTAATAGATGCCTGCATTGAATACAATTGTAAACTGGTATTTTTCGACAATATATACATGTACGATGCCAATTTTTTGGATGGAATGAATGAGGAAACACCCATTAATCCTCCAAGCAAGAAAGGTAAAATTCGTACAGAGGTAGCGGCAATGATCATGGACAAGGTCAAGGAAGGTCGCCTTGAAGCCTTGATTGCCCGATCTGCCGATTTTTATGGCCCCAGTATTAAATATTCGAGCATGTTGACAGAGATGGTTTTTAAACCTCTAAGTAATGGGAAAAAAGCGAATTGGCTATCTTCAGTAAATTTCAAACACTCCTTTACCTATACACCGGACGCTGGTAGAGCCACCGCCTTACTTGGTAATTCGGCAAAGGCCTACAATCAGGTCTGGCATTTACCTACCGCGAAAAATCCGTATACAGGAAGGGAGTGGATAACAATCATTGCCAGTGAAATGGGGATAAAGCCCAGGTTTCAGGTTGCCAGCAGGCTAATGTTAAAAATAATGGGCCTCTTTGTATCGCTCATGCGGGAATTACCTGAAATGATGTATCAGTACGACCGGGATTATGTTTTTAATTCGGATAAATTTGACAGGCATTTTGATTTTAGGACCACTCCCTATTTGGAAGGAATTAAAGAAATCATTAAATCCGATTATTAAAAGGAATTTTCATATATCATTTGAGCTTTATACTTTTTAGTAAGCTTGAGTGATGAATAACAACAATGCCATTCTCTTTTTAATTTTGCCCCTTATTCATTAACGCTTAGAGAATGGCATCTTTGCCCTACAAAATTTAGTTTTCGAACTTATTTTCCAAGAATGGCCTATGTCCCTGGCAAGATAGCTTGTGGAACTATATTCTTGACGGGCTTTATGCTCTTTAAATAGGCGAAAATTGCTTTTAGGTCCTCGTCTGGCAGTTTGGAATATCCTTCCCATGGCATTGGGGGCAATAGTGGCCTACTATTATCGAGACCCTTATATTTTCCAGATTTTATGGCCTTTATAAATTGTGCTTCGGACCAAAATCCAATACCTGTAGCATCCGGGGTTAAATTGGCTGCAAAGGAGGTGCCCCAAGGTCCAATAGTAGCTGTTCCATTCATATTGAACAGTACATAGCCCCCAACCGATTGGGGATCATAGCCAGGTAAAACTTCGCCGGAATCATGACCCGACAAAAATCTGTTGGGATCGGGGATGGGGCCTCTTTCGGTCATAACTTTTGGGGAATGGCAATCGTTACACCCCAAGGTCGTTACCAAAAATTCCCCCCGTTCTATCTGGTCGCCAGAGTTGGGTAGATCTGCTTTCGCAACTTCCTTTTGCTTTGGTGAGCCACATGCACTTATCAAAAGACCGGTGATGGCCAGTGCCAAAAATGTTTTTTTCATAAACTTTTAATTTAAATTTTACTTTATGGATATAAGAACATTTAGTTTCAATCACATACCCATAAAAACACAGGCCGGAGATTAAAACATACTTGACAAAGGAAGGCAGAAAGTACGATGCCGTCAATCACATGATTATGTGAAAAATATACCACCAAAGACCACATGCCCGTAAAAGCGTACCATCTTATAATATGCAGTAGAAGTATTGAAAAATGGTTTTATCGTCACCATTAAAAAGTATCGGCCATCCAATCCCAAATATGATAAAGGAAAAGCCTAATAATAAATTTGACTATCTTACAATATCAATCCAAAACCAATACCTATGAAGCCAAGCAAAACCTTTCTCCAAGGCAATTTCAAAGGCCTGCAGCACCTTGGGCTGCCGGTTTCAAACCTGCAGGCTTCCTTGGAATTTTACAAATCCCTCGGTTTTAAAAGAATTATGTCCTCTCATGTAGATATTCCTACAGAAAATGACAGCATTCTGGTGGCCATGATGGAACAGAAGGGCGTAATTATTGAACTATACCAGGTTACCAAAAAAGAAATGTTGGAACTAAAATCGAGAAAAGATGGGCATGTAGATCATATTGCCTTTGATGTGGCCGATGTTGAAAAGGCTTTTAAGGAACTATCGGAAGCAGGATTTACCATAATAGAGGAGAAACCGGTATTTCTTAATTTCTGGGAAAACGGTTGCAAGTATTTTGCTATACGTGGACTGGATGGGGAAAAACTGGAATTCAACCAAATTATATAAAAACACCCAACTCAATCCACAATCAAGAACAAAAATCCGTTGGCCCTTTGCCAAAAAATCAATTGTCTAAAATTCCTGACTCCAAATGGTGAACTATTCGTACCGGCACAAATAAGAGGTTTGCCCAACCGACTTCACTTTAAATGAAGTATTGGCCCCCACTTTGAACGAAGTACCCGCCTTAAAGGATTTCCATTCCGATTCACCTGGCAACAAAGCTATTAATTCACCCTCTATCACAATCATAGTTTCCTTGGCCGAGGTACCAAATTCATACTCACCCGGCTCCATCACCCCAATGGTAGACTTCCCGGTAGCCGAAGTGTAACCAAGGGATTTTACGGTTCCATCAAAATATTCATTATTCGAGATCATCAATTTACTTTTATAAAATAGCCAGCAAATATAAAGAAAGAAAAATCGGGATACCTCCCTCCCCATTACTTTTAACCAACATTAAACAACCCTTAGGTCTACGACAATCCAAGGTTAAAGTCTATACGCTACTGTCCAAAAACAAATTAACAGTGTCCACTTATAAAACAAACAAAGGAATGACAGTATTTTTCCGATATATTTTTTGCCCTTTTGGAGGTAAAATAGAATCTATTTTCTTTACTTGCCAATGGTCCTAGGAGACTTTGGAGTATATTTAAAATAATTTAAATAGGTTGGGAATAATGAGAAAAATAAATGTAATCCTTTTCTTTTTGGTTTTATTTTCCTGGGAAGGAAGAACCCAAAATAGGCTGGCCTATCCTTTGGATTATCTAAAGGAAATCAAAGAAGATCTTGGCATAAAATGGCCCCATAACCGCACCATAAATTTGGTGTTTCACGGGCATTCCGTTCCAGCAGGGTATTTTAAGACTCCTATTGTCAATACCTTGGACTCCTACCCTTACCAAGTATTGAAATTACTCAAAGAACAATATCCCTTTGCGGTCATCAACATTATCAATACTTCCATAGGTGGCGAGAATTCAGTTAGCGGTTCGGAACGGTTTGAATCGGAGGTATTAATCCATAAGCCAGATGTTCTCTTCATAGATTATGCCTTAAACGATATTGGAGTAGGCCTTGAGAAATCCTATGAAGCTTGGAACAAAATGATTAAAAAGGCCATGAATCTGAAAATCAAAATAATTCTTTTAACCCCTTCCCCCGACCAAAGGGTAAATATTTTGGAAGTGGACAATGTATTGGAACAGTACAAAAATCAGATTCAACTCTTGGCCAAAGAGAACCGGGTTGGACTCGTGGACAGTTACACTTTATTCAAAGAAAAGGTTTTGGCCGGAGATAGCATTCCAAAGTTTATGTCCCAGGTAAATCATCCAAATGCAGAAGGGCATAAACTCATTGCAGAAGAAATAATCACATATTTCCAATGACCCAAAAGGGCCACTACAGAACATTTTCAAAGAATAGCGTACAAAATAATACTACATCAACTATAAAGATAGAGTCGACTAACAATAAAATTATTGAAGGAAATGACCGATAAACGAAATACATCATTGGAAATAAACAAAGAACAGTTTAAAACAATCGGTTATCAGTTAATAGATAAGATAGCCGAATTCTTGGACACAATAGATGAAAAACCGGTTACCCCGGGGGAAGGGTCACAAGAATTGCAAAAAATATTAGGAAGATCATCCCTCCCCGAGAATGGAAGTCCAACGGAAGATATTGTTTCGAATGCAGCAGCACTGTTGATGGACCATTCCCTACTCAACGGTCATCCAAAATTCATGGGCTACATTACCTCATCCCCTGCCCCTATTGGCATGCTTGCCGATTTATTGGCTGCTTCGGTAAACTCTAATGTGGGCGCACATATACTGAGCCCCATGGCGACAGAAATAGAAAAGCAAACCGTACAATGGCTGGCAGAATTTATTGGGGTCTCCCCAGACTATGGTGGAATATTGGTAAGTGGTGGCAATATGGCCAATTTCACTGCTTTTTTAGCAGCGCGTACCGCTAAGGCCCCAAAAACCATTAAGGAAGACGGACTTAGCTCCACTTCAAAAAAGCTGCTGATCTATTGTTCAAAAACTACCCATACCTGGGTAGAAAAGGCCGCCATTCTTTTTGGTCACGGGTCTAAATCCACCAGGTGGATCCCAACGGACTCTACAAACAAAATGGATAATATGCTCTTGGAACAAGCCATAAAAAATGATCTGGATGAAGGTCATCAACCATTTATGGTGGTTGGAACGGCCGGCGATGTGAGTACGGGAACTGTAGACAATTTAAATGGCATTGCATCCATATGCAAGACCTATGATCTATGGTTCCATATAGATGGGGCCTATGGTATACCTGCTGCTATTGATCCAGAATTAAAGCAAATGTTCATGGGAATTAAAGAGGCAGATTCCATTGCACTAGATCCGCACAAATGGCTCTATAGCCCGTTGGAAGCAGGATGTACGTTGGTAAAGAACCCCAAACACCTTACAGACACCTATAGTTCCTACCCCGAATATTATAATTTTAGTAAAAATGATCATGGGCCAGCTTTGAATTTTTACGAATATGGCCTACAGAATTCACGTGGATTTAGAGCTCTTAAAGTATGGATGGCCTTAAGGCAGATAGGTAGAAATGGTTATTTGAAAATCATCAGGGAAGATATGGAATTATCCAAACTACTGTTCCTATTAGCTGAAAATCATTCCGAATTGGAAGCTATCACCCAAAGCTTGAGCATAACTACCTTGAGGTATGTTCCAGAGGGTTATGGTGACAAAACCGATAAGAACGAAACCTATTTAAACACCTTGAATGAAGCTCTCTTGGATGAGCTACAACAGGCCGGCAAGGTTTTCCTATCAAATGCCATAGTGCATCATAAATACTGCCTAAGGGGATGTATCGTCAACTTTAGGACCTCTAAAAAAGATATTGAGGAAATCATTGAAATAATAGTTAGGGAAGGAAAAATAATACATCAAAAACTAAGGACCAAATAAGTTGAAACCGAGAATCAATGGGTTTATATCCCTACCCCATTGCATCAAATTATAACGAACCAAATTAAACCCGCATTCAATCTGCATAAAAAAACTTGCTAAATGACAGCTAAAGACAGCCACATCAACTATGTAGAATTTAAGGCTAAAGACTTGGAAGAAATTAAGAAGTTCTATAAATCCTCCTTTAATTGGAGCTTTACCGACTATGGCCCCACCTATATTGCTTTTTCCAATAGTGGATTGGAAGGAGGCTTTGAAAAGACCGAGGAACCGATAACAAATGGGGTGTTGGTAATTTTATATCACCGCGATCTAAACGCAATAAAAAATGTAATAGAGAAAAGTGGGGGCGAAATTTCCAAAGATATATTTTCCTTTCCCGGTGGACGCAGATTCCAGTTTAAAGATCCTTCCGGCAATGAACTTGCTGTTTGGTCGGATCAAGTAAAATAAAAGGTATTAAACCTGGATCCCGCCGAAAAAGGCGGGATTAGTTCCACTTGCAATTTTAAATGTGTCCTCCTGACTTCTTAAAATTGAGTTTCACTAATAGGAATCGACCCTAGGGTCGAGGTATTGAACCTGGATCCCGCCAAAAAAGGCGGGATTAGTTCAACTGGCAATTTTAAGTGCGTCCTCCTGACTTCTCAAAATTGAGTTTCACTAATAGGAATCGACCCTAGGGTCGAGGTATTGAACCTGGATCCCGCCAAAAAAGGCGGGATTAGTTCAACTTGCAATTTTAAGTGCGTCCTCCTGACTTCTCAAAATTGAGTTTCACTAATAGGAATCGACCCTAGGGTCGAGATATTGAACCTGGATCCCGCCAAAAAAGGCGGGATTAGTTCAACTTGCAATTTTAAGTGCGTCTTACCGACTTCTCAAAATTGAGTTTCACTAATAAAAATTCATCCTCATATATAATTAATAATTATACCTTGGACAAATACCGTTATACATAGTATTTCGTATATTAAAATAAACACCACTCTAAAAATCAATTTTTAACCTAACATTTCAATCTATGGGGTTTTATCAATTTAAGAGAACACAGGAAATAAAAACCTCAGTCGATGAAATATGGAAATTTATTTCAAACCCTAGCAATTTAAAGCTAATTACACCGGATTATATGGGGTTTGATATTACTTCAGAAGATATTCCCTCCCAAATGTACGAAGGGATGATCATTAGCTATAAAGTTTCACCTTTGCTTGGCATTAAAACCACCTGGGTAACTGAAATTACCCATTTAAAGAAAAACAGCTATTTCGTAGACGAGCAGCGGGTAGGGCCCTATAGGATTTGGCACCATCAACATATTGTCAAACCCATTACCAATGGGGCCTTAATGACCGATATTGTGAGCTACCAACCACCTCTAGGTTTTTTGGGAAGTATCGCCAATGAACTAATTATAAAAGGAAAGCTACAGGAGATATTTGAGTATAGAACCAACGCTTTGGAAGAAATATTTTAAGAACAACCATTATAACATTGCCAAAATTCGATAAATTTGAGCCCAATGGCCACCTAGTTTATCAAATCGGAACAGGATTTCGAATGACGTTGGAGTCCCTCATAATTTCTACACAATACACTTGTGCACAATTCATTATATTAAAACAATATGAATAAAAAATCCACTATAAAAATTCCAGAGGGGAAAGTGGGAATGATAGGCTATGGAATGTTTTCCTCCCTAAAGAGTGTTGAAGAAGTACTAGGCAAAAAATACCAAGATTCCATCTATTTGGTTCATCTAAAAGGTCTGCAGCGGGCCTGGAATTTTGTAGCCCCCAATAACGACCCGAATTTTCCTGCAGAATATATAAACTATGAATCCAATTCTTTTGAAAATAGCAGCACCATAGCTTACGAAAAGTCCATTTTTTTAAATATTATTGAGAATAAGGATATACGGTTAAACTGCACTTTGTATTTCGTAACCCCGGAAGAATTGGCATTGTTCGATGAATTTGAATTGGGGTACAGCAGAATTGATGTCACGGATCGAGTTGAGGAATACAATTTTATAAATGGTATAATATATGCCTACAAGGCACTGCCGGCATATGAGTTCGATCCGGAAATGGACAGGGACAAAAGCATCGTGGAAAAAGGTTATTTAGATCTAGTATTGGCTACCTATGATACTATGGGAATTATGCACAGAAGGGAATTTGACCATTCCACCATACCTCCCGACCCCACATTGGTGGCTACTGTTATACAAAAGAAGGTGCGGGAATAGTTTATACATAAGGACATGTCCAATACGCTGAATAGATAATCGTTATCTTATCATATTAAATAATAACCCCCTATGAAATAGTTCTCAAAGGGGGTTTGTTCATCTTCTTTATGAACCAAGTAATACTGAATTAACAGAAATATTACAACTTAACCAAGCCGCATCATTTGCGCTTTCTTGTCTGCTTAGCTTCCAATTTTTGCTTGATTTTCTCCTGTTTCTTTGTCTTTAAATCCACTTTTGGGGCTTTTAATTTCTTCCCTCTAGCCATGATAATAATTTTAAATAATTAATAAATAAAAAAATGTAAAACGGCAATCCTAGGGCACTAAAACCATTACCTACGAGTCATGGTAACTACAAGATAAACAACCATTGTTACCAAAAAAATGGGCGTAAGGTTTATAGGATTGTTTTAAGCACACTCGCGGGCGCCTAAATATTCCGGAAGATAATTTTCGATTTTCTTATCAAATAATTGAGCGAATATAGCTGGGCCAAAGATCCTAATAAACTAAAAGCACCTTGATCTTGACCTAAGTGGTATATTTCTATTGTATTAAAATAATGGCCTTCCATAATGAATAAAAAATACTGTTTCATTGGATCAGGATCAATTGTTGTGCTTACGCAAATATTCTTATGAAAAAAAATAGCTTCATAAAGACACTGCATTTTGGCTTTGTTTTCCGCAAGGGATCCCGGAGTGTCTTTTGCCGTCCATGAAAGGTAAAAAGTGTCTTGAAACGGAGCTATTTTAGCGCACCAAAAAGGGGTGGATTTAGCCTGTTTTCCCCTATTTTCATATACGGCTTATATACGGCTTATATACGGCTTATCTATGGCTTATCTACGGCTTATCCCCGGACAAGACATTCACCCATGTTCCGTTGAATTTTTTTCCATAGCCCGGCTATTCAAAAAATAATTCGAAAAAGCATCCATAAATAAAACTTAAACAGTTTCTAGTATGGGGTTTCATTCAACAATATCAGTGCAAATTACACCTTATTGGTTCTGTTCCAAACATACATAATATAAGTATATCCTTCAAATTTTAAAGCACCATAAATTTATTGTAATAGTAGACCTGCCCATGGCCAAATAAACGAAAAGTGGCTTTCCCAATTTAGTTATAAATGCTGCAGTACATAGAATTACTAAAGTAAAGCCTTGTTATTTTTTTTCAAAAAGTTCTTAAGCACAAAGTGCAGGGACATGATCAACAGAAGCACAAAGAGATATTCATTAAAAAAGTTGTCCTGGGAAGGAAAACTGGGAACGTACAATCTAAACGCAATCAAATAACTGATTAGCCACAAAGCCAACACCGCCAAACTACATCGCCAGTTCTTAAGGCCATCCAGATACAAGCTGGGCATCAATAAAAGCCTTAATTCCTTTCCGAACAATTGTCCGGCCAAAGGCCATATAAAAAAAAGAGGCAATGCAAATAATCTAGCTTCCCTAGCCAAAGTAGCAGTCATTACAATAGGAGTATTTATCACTAAGGCAAGTAGAAAGGCCAAGATGTATTTTTTTTCCAAAATGGTATAAGTCTTGGGCTTTATGGACATATAAAGAAAATAAAGACCTGGACCCAAAACCAAGAAAAAAGACACTAAGGTTTCAACTGAACTGGCAAAAGTTCCAAAGTTCTGAAAGTAACAACCAAGCCTATTGGCAACCACCTCCGAAGTTTCCTTCCAAATGCCGGTTGCCCATATAAATATCCCCAAATAAATACCGTATAAAGGAAGCGGTAGAAAAAGAAGGAACAATTTTTTTTTGACAGTGGCAGACCATAAATTCTTGGACTTCAGACTTAGACCGGCAAAGATAACGACCAAACCTGGCCAAAGAAAAACAGTACTTTCCCTAGCTATGGTTGCCATTAAAAATAATGGAACATAATATTTCCAATTTTCCTTGATCAAAGCAAGGATACTGAGCAAAATTAAGCAATATTGAAGTGGCTCATCATAACTGAACACTGGAGGAAAAAAAGCGAATAGTATTGAAAAGCTTAGATAATATGCCACAAGATTAAACATTGCCTGACCCTTTGATGCTTTAAGTCTTAATGATAGGGTAAAGATCAATATGCCACTAATCCATAACAATAACAAGTTCACTAGAACAAAAGACTCCCCCAAGGTCACCCCAAAAATACCGGAAGAACCTTTGATCAACAAGGATGTTAATGGCCGCCTCGCGAAGGGTGCAAATTCCTGATGATATCTAATTTGGGAAGCCAGAAAAACATGGGATAGTTTGGTGTTGTTTTCATTCAACATACTATCCGATACGGGGAGCATATGAATCCCATAGATCAGTAGCACCATCAAAAAACCTATAAGATACTGCCAATAATTTTTCATATTCAACTCACCAATGGAATACCTAAAAGTACACAAAACATTAGTTGGTAGTTATGATACCAAACAATTAATACCGTCTGGAAAAAGTACAATTATTTCCATAATGTAGACCCCCATTAAAATATAAACTTCTAAAACCTATATTTTCCTCCCATCCAAAAGATTGATAATACGTGAACCATAGGTAGCATTTTTTTCAGAGTGCGTTACTTGAATTATGGTAACCCCTTCTTCATTCAATTGCTTAAAAAGCTCCATAATCTCCTCCCCCTGTTTAGAGTTTAAATTTCCGGTTGGTTCATCGGCCAGAATAAGTTTTGGAGAAGAAATCAACGCCCTCGCAACCCCTACCAACTGTTGTTGGCCACCACTTAACTGTGCCGGAAACAGGTCCTTCTTTCCTACTATATTAAATCGGTCCAGGGTATCCGCCACCAAGGATTTTCGTTCGGAACTCCCCAGTTTTTTATAGAGCAAGGGCATTTCCAGATTTTCCTGAACGGTAAGGTCGTCCAATAAATGATAGGACTGAAAGACAAAGCCTATATATTGTTTGTACAAATTGGCGCGGTGTTTTTCTTTTAGGGTGTGAACGGGCTCGTCCAAAAAACTGTATTCCCCTTCATCAAAACTATCCAACATGCCAACAACATTGAGCAATGTGGATTTGCCGGAACCGGAGGGTCCCATAATGGAAATAAACTCTCCTTCTTCCACAGTAAGGTTGATATCCTTTAGGAGGAAGACACGTTGCCCTCCTGAGTTTACCCATTTAAAAATGTTGTTTAATTGTAGTAGCATAATTTAAGTTTTAAGTCCCTAATTATATTTAAAAGTTACTAGTTTTTCATTTACATATTTAAAAACGTCTTTTCACGACCATAAATATTTGTTATTGTTCATTCATCCCTCAAAGATTCCACAGGATTTGCCACTGCTGCCCTAAAACTCTGCCAACTCACGGTTAGCAAGACAATTAATAAAGCCACAATCCCTGCCAAGGCAAAAATCCACCAACTCATTGTGGTTTTATAGGCAAAACCGTCTAGCCATATATTCATCGCATACCATGAAATTGGTACGGCCATTACAAAAGAAAGCCCTATCCATTTTACGAAATCTTTATTGAGAAGCGATAGGATTTGCCCAATCTTGGCTCCATTGACTTTCCTAATCCCAATTTCCTTTTTACGTTGTAAAACAGTATAGGTGGTAAGCCCGAAGAGGCCCATAGATGCAATGAGAATCGCCAAAATTGTGAAAATCTGAAAGGCCCTGGCAAACTTTCTTTCCTCTATATATTGCCTTTGAAAATTCTGATCCAAAAAAATGTAATTGTACGTGCTCTCTGGAAAAACTTGATACCAAATTTTATTTAAATCCTCCAGGGCAACGTTCGTATTTGCCAATGTAGCAACCCTTTCATCAAACTTTACCAAAATATTTCCAATGCTCTTGTTATGCGTAATTATCATTGGCGCAATGGGAGATTTCAGTCCAAAATGATGGTAATCCTTAACCACTCCCGATATGGTCCAATCTTGATCCCAAAATTTTATCGTTTTACCTATAAGGTTTTGCATATCGGAAACGCCCATGAACCGGGCCAATTTTTCATTGATGACAATATTATGGCTCCATTCCATAGCTGTTTGG
The DNA here is from genome assembly GCF_030291335.1 of Arenibacter flavimaris. Classification (NCBI taxonomy): domain Bacteria; kingdom Pseudomonadati; phylum Bacteroidota; class Flavobacteriia; order Flavobacteriales; family Flavobacteriaceae; genus Arenibacter; species Arenibacter flavimaris. The sequence continues at coordinate 51,714 of NZ_JASWIM010000034.1, read as the reverse complement.
GGAAAGGCTTTTCCTGCCACAAATTCCATACCCATTACATCAAAGTAGCTTGGCTGCACCGTGTAGTTATACCACACCCGCTTATCATCCGTTCTTCCATCAGGAAAAACAAGGCCTAAACTCGAATTCAAATTTGAAAAATCATCACCTGGATACGTCTGAGCCAATGCCACATTCTTAACGAACGGACTTTTTTTAAGTTCGTCCATCAAGCTACTAAAATCCCGTTTTAAAAGGGAATCATGTTCCCTGTTCAATACTTGACCGTTTAATGCTACCAAATTGTGAAGTTCTGTGCCAATCGGCCTATTTTGAAGAAAACGAATTTGCTTATTAGCCACGAAAGCACCTGTCAACAGCGTTATTGTGGCAAAAAACTGACCAATAATCAGGCCTTTTCGTAGGTTGAGGCCTTTGTTGGAAGTCTGTAATTTTCCTTTTAACACGGTCACTGATTTGTACTTGCTCAACACAAACGCAGGATAGAAGGCAGACAAAACGGCTCCTAGGAAAATAAAACCGAAATAAGGCAATAGGACTTTTAATTGGGTATTGTCCAGCTCGAAATTAGACCCAACGAACTTATTAAAAGCAGGTAACATTAGATAGGCTGCAGCCATCGCCAACAAGATGGCAATGAAATTAAGTATGCTTGATTCAAAAAGGGACTGCATTATCAATTGTGGCCGTTTGGCACCTACTACTTTCCGTATACCTATTTCTTTGGCCCGTTCCATAGATTTGCTGGTGGAAAGGTTCACATAGTTAATCCAAGATAATAGAATGGTTATAAATGCGATTATGGCCAAAAGCCTAATACTATTGGCACTACCATTAGTGTCCGCCTCATAAGGCTTATTGGAATGCAAATGAATATCTTCCAATGGCTCCAAATGATGCCTTTCGTTCAATAAACCTTTAGGTTCAAAAGCCATGACCTTTTGATTGAGCCTTGGTATATCAGCATTTTTGTCCACTTTTATATACGTAAAATATTCGTTTTGATTCCAGGTATACTTCCAATCGCGTTCAAATTCCTTCCAAGTATAGAAGGTGTTGAACGTGACCAGAAAATCGTTATCAATGTGGGTGTTTTGTAAACTGTTTTTCAAAACCCCAGATACTGTAAATAAAGAATTTTCGTCACCTCCTATTTTCAGGGTTTTTCCCAAAGGGTCTTCCGAACCAAAAATCTTATGTGCCAGAGAAGTGGACAGCACCATTGAATACGGTTCTTTCAATGCCGTTTTAATATCACCCTTTTCCAAAGTGCGATCAAAAATGTCGAAATAACTGCTATCTGCCAAAGACCCAGTGTTGTTGTCAAAAATATCCTTGTCGCGCATCAAAACCACTCCTTTCATGCGACGAAGCCGCACAAAATCCTTAATTTCCGGGAATTTCTCCTGTAAGGTAGGGCCACTTACAATGTAGGCATTGGCATCACCAGGAACCCACTCTTCCCCTTCCAAATAATCCATATACACCCGATATACATTTTCAGAGCCCTCAAAAGTGTCATAACTCCGCTCATGGTTCACGTATATCATAATTAAAACAAAGGATGCCAATCCAATGGCCAAGCCAAAGATGTTGATAAAGGAATACAACTTGTTCTTAAGCAAATACCTTGTCGCGATTTTTAGGAATAGTGTGTACATAGTAATTCTTTTATATAATTTACTCTGTCCTTAAGCTTTTTAAGGGTTTGATCAATGCAGCCCCAATGGACTGATAACTAATGGTTGCCACAGCAATGATCAAAGCTATTCCACCAGCAACAAAGAATATGTCCCATCCAATATCAATCTTATAGGCAAAATCCTCCAACCATCGGTTCATCATATACCATCCTAGGGGTATCGCAATAAGAATGGCCAAAAGAATCAATTTTAGAAAATCCAAGGTCAACAGTTTATAGATACTTTCAAAAGGAGCCCCCAAAACCAACCGAATACTAATTTCCTTTTTACGTTGTTCCACCATAAAGGCAGAAAGGGCAAACAAGCCCAAACAGGCCACTAGAATTGCGAACAAGGCAAAGCTGTTGAATATTTTCCCCATGCGTTCCACATCTTCGTGCATTTGGGTGAATTGTTGATCTAAAAAGGAATAAGAAAAAACTTGATTGGGAACATTTTTATTCCAAATTGCTTCAATAGAGGCCAAGGACTCCCCAATATTGTCCGGCTTGAGCTTTACTGAAATAGCACCACTATCATTATTGGCAATCACCAGGCTAAGCGGGGCTATATCTTCTTTCAAGGATTTAAAATGAAAGTCCTCCACGACCCCCACAATCGTCCAATCCATTCCGTTATTTATCTGCTTTCCTATGGGATTATCATAACCCAGTTCATGGGCCATTTGATCATTGATAATCATCGAATTCACGGAGTCCGAAGCAAATTCCCGTGAAAAATCCCGGCCCTCCTTCACTTGGATTCCCAAAGTTGTTATATAGTCATAATCCACTCTCCAAATCTGTGCAGGAACCCCACGGTCCTCAATACCCTCCCCTGTCTTTTTAAAGGTATTTCCGTTTCTTTTGGCGCCATCTATCGGCAAATAATCACTTTTTGTTACTGTTTGTACCTGGGGAAGCTGTAAGAGTTGTTCCTTAAAACTCTCCGATTTGTTTCCTAGGATATTGGCCCCATCCAAAATAACAACCTGCTCCTTGTTATAACCCAATTCTTTGTGCTGTATATAATCCATCTGCTTGTAAATAATCAGTGTCCCTATAATCAGGATTACCGATATGGCAAACTGAAACACGACCAAACCGCTCCTCAGCTTGCCGCTTTTACTACCAACACTAATGCTCCCTTTCAGCACATTTACCGGTCTAAAGGAAGAGAGATAAAATGCGGGGTACATTCCGGCCAAGATTCCAACGAATAAAGCGGAACAAACCATTAGCGGAACAAACCACCACACCTGCCAGGGAAATAAAATCGATTTTGCCGCTATACTGTTAAAGAAAGGCAGCAAGGCCCAGGCCAACATAATTCCCAACAGAAATGAGATTATACTGAACAACACCGATTCGGTCAAAAACTGTCCAACCAAATTACTCCTATACGCGCCCACGGTTTTACGCAGACCAACTTCCTTGGCCCTATTGGCCGATTTGGCTGTGGAAAGATTAATAAAATTGATACAAGCCAGCATTAAAATAAAACCTGCAATGGCACCAAAGAGCCATACAAAACGAATATCACCGTGTTTTAAACCATCGCCCATGGCCAGGTCCGATCGTAAATGAATATCCCCTATAGGCTGTAATTTGTATTCTATAGTCTTTAAAATTTCGATAAAATCAGGGGCACGACCACGAGCCATTTGGGCAGGAATCACATAGTTTTCCATAATAGAAAACATTTTTTTCTCCAAGGCCGGGATATCGGTGTTTTCATCCACTAGAATATAGGTGAAGTAGTTCTGGTTGGTCCAACTCATGTTGGTATCCTCTATAGGTAACAGAAAATTAAACTGTAAGTGGGAATTCTTGGGGAAATCTGGCATTACCCCGGTAATAGTATAGGGCTTTGAAGTGTTATTGTCCAAAACAATGGTCTTACCCAAAGCCGCCCCATTAGGGAAATATTTATCTGCCTTGGATTTTGAAATTACCATATTCCCGGGTTGTAATAAGGCTTCCTTAGCATTGCCTTGTTCCAAGGAAATCTCAAGAATTTCAAGGATGTTCTGATTGGCAAATACAAATCCGTCCTCAAAATTGTTCTGGGAATCACCCGCCAATCGCAAGCCACGTTTCCCAGCCCCAAAGAGCTCGCTCATATTTATTTTCCCTGCCTTTTCTATCTCTGGAAAATCGGATTGTAGGGCATCTGCAAAAGGCAATTGAAAATGAACACTTTTTCTTAGCTCACCATCCATTACACCTTGTAAAACAACCCTATAAATACGATCCTTATTTTTGTATTGTTGGTCATAGCTGAGTTCGTCATTAATGAATAATGCAATCAACAGACAAGCTGCAATGCCCATGGCAAAGCCCCCAACCTTTATAAAGGTAAAGAGCTTATCTCTTTTAATACTTCGCCAAGCGATTTTTAGATAATTTTTATACATGATTGTTGATTTTGACCTCCCCCTAACCCCCTCCAAGAGAGGGGGAATCGGTTCGGTCTTTTAATTTATCTTTTCACGTTGTTTTCCTATGTATGCGCCACCCTTTGTGGGAAATAGTATTCACTTTATTCGTTTCTCAATGATTCCGCTGGGTTAACCATGGCCGTTTTAAATGATTGTGAGAGGATGGACAATGCCGCGACCACAAGAACTACCAATAGGGGTATTGCGAACATCCAAATACTCAAATCGATTTTAAAGGCATATTTTTCCAACCATTTTTTAGTGACAAAATAGATGATGGGTAAGGCTATTGCCCCTGATAGTAGGACCAGGCTCAGTAGTTTTATTGGAATTATGGCCAAGGCTTGTGCCACAGTGGCACCCATAACTTTTCGTACACTTATCTCCTGGGTCTTTTGCATGGCCATGTGCGATCCCAGGCCAAACAGTCCCAAGGCCGCTATAAATATGGCCAATAGGGAAAACACCAAACAAATAATTCCAAATTTAGATTCGGCCTGATACTGCCGATTAAAGTAATCATCCATAAAAAAGGAGTTGTACAAATCGTTCGGGAAAAACTCTTTGAACTTGGCCTCTATTTGGGCCGTTGTTTCAGAAATATTACCCGCTACAATATTTACGGTCATAAACGAGGCAGTATAGCCCTCGATATGCATGAAGACTATAGGGTCGTACCCTTTTTGTAGGGATTGTTGATGATGGTCCTCTACCACCCCGATAATTTCGGTTGTTCGATCGATAGGACCAAACTTGAATATCATCTTTTTGTTAATAGCCGCTCCAGGGTCTGAAAAACCCAATATTTTTGCTGCAGAACGATTGATTAGGACCCGATGTCCGGATGGAACCGGACCCTCCCTTGTATACAATGAGCTGGCATCTTCCTTAACAAAATCCCTTCCTGCCAAGAGATCAATGTCATAGGTTTTTATAAAATCTTGATCTATGATTGCGAAATTGGCACTGACCCCCAACTCTCTTGGTTTATGAACCTGCCGTATGGTATTCCCCTGAACAATTGGTTTACCGGGTATTTCATCGGACAAGGCAACACTGTTTATCCTCGGGTTTTGGATCAGTTCCCGTTTAAAAGATTCTACTTTCCGTTGCGTGGTGGTATCGGCATACGTAGGTGCTGCAAAGACAAGATTTTGTTCAGCATTGAAGCCAAGGTCCTGGTTCTGCATGTATGAGAATTGGTTATAAACAATGTAGGTTCCCGCAATTAAAGCAATTGAAATGGCAAATTGGGAAACTACCAAAGTCTTTTGTAGCGTATTCCCTTTGGTGGTTTTATGAAACTTTCCCCGAAGAACTTCAATAGGTACAAAACCCGACAATACGAAAGCGGGGTAAAGGCCTGCTAAAACTCCCCCTATTAGAAATATGCCCAGCAAGGCCAACCACACTTGCCATTTACCCCACATTCCAAAGTTTAAAACCTCTATACCTACTAAGGAGTTAAAGGAAGGAATTAACAAATTGATCAGTACAAAGGCAATAATAACGGCAAAGAAATTAATGAGGAGCGACTCGAATAAAAATTGATGTACGAGTACCGACCTGGGTGCACCAACTACTTTTTTAATTCCTACTTCTTTGGCGCGCTCCATAGATTTGGCGGTAGAAAGGTTAATAAAATTAATCATGGCGATGGCAATGATAAAACCGGCCACAACCAATAAAAAGTACAAAGTACCTTCACTGTTATTGGGTGAAATCTCTTTTAATAAATGCGATTTTAAATGAATATCCTTAACGGGTTGCAGTGCCATTCTTGCTTCAAACCCATGCTCGATCATGATATCCCCCAAATATTTTTTTACAAATGCAGGAAACTTAGCTTCTACGGTATTCTGACTGGTCCCAGGTTTAAGTTTAATATAATTGTAAAATTCTGGCCATACCCAACTGTTGGCATGATCGCCATTTGGGCCAAAGATGTTATAGGAAACAATCATTCCCATAGGTAAGTGTGTATTGTCCGGACGTTCTTTAAAAACACCTGTTACCTTTAATTTGAAATTATCATTTACCTCTATCAACTTTTCTATAGGGTCCTCGTTCCCGAAAAAGCGATGTGCTATTTTCTCACTTAGAATTACGGAGATAGGTTCCTTTAGTGCCGTTGCCGCATCGCCTTGAACAAATTGTAAATCGAAAAGATCTATAATGGCATTATCCGCAAAATAGATATGATCATCATTGGCATCAGATTTTATTTCGTCACCCAAGGTATTGGTATAAGAAATATTCATAGTGCCAGAAAATGCCATTGGCTTGTCAGCAATCCTGGTGTAACTTTCAACCTCCGGAAAATCCGATAACATTGCCGGGCCTGTCATAGGATGATTTGTTGCGGAAGTAACAAAACCATTATCACCCAAATTGGTGGTCAGGGTAACCCTGTAGAGGTTATCCACATCGGGAATAAAGTTATCGTAGCTTTTTTCGAAGGCAATATATTGTATCAACAAGATAAATGCCGTTATTCCTATGGAAAGGCCTAAGACATTGATACCAGTAAACAATTTGTTCCTTAAAAAAAATCGTAAGGCAATTTTCAAATGATTTTTTAACATGATTCCCGTGTTTTGTTTTAATTGATGATATGCGATTTAACTCCTAACAATAAACCGCTCCCAATTCATTGTTAATTGCCCATTGTTCACTGCTCACTGGCAACTGCTTACTGTTTACTTAATCACTCCGTTCTTAAACTTTTGGCAGGATCTGTTCTAACGGCCCTGATAGTCTCATAACTTACTGTTATTAGCGCTACTCCCAATAGCATTATTCCCCCCAAAGCAAACAGCCACCAATTAATGGCCATATGATAGGCAAAGCCTTGTATCCATTCATTCATATAATACCAGGCAACGGGAACAGCAATTAAAAGGGCTATACCTACAAGCTTTACAAAATCTTTTGAAAGCAGGTTAAACAGCCCAAAAACACTTGCTCCCAATACTTTTCTTACGGCAATTTCCTTGACCCGCTGATTGGCCATGAAAGCTACCAGTCCAAATAGACCTATACAGGAAATAAAGATGGCCAAGGCTGTAAAGGCACCTACTAATTGCTGTGTTTTTTGCTCTTGCTTGTATCCATTCCCAATAGTTTCATCCAAGAAATGATAGGCAAATGGTAAGCTACTAAATTGGGCGTGTACTTTTTCCATATGGGCGATGGCCTCCTTGGTTCTCCCGGGCATGGTTTTTATATACACAAGGTCAGGTTCTGCGGGCCTACAACGAATAATCATTGGTTGTATAGGGTTATGCAGGGAGGTAAAGTGAAAGTTCTTGACCACCCCAACAATTTTCCCGCTTTCATCACCCCAAAAACTTAATGATTTCCCAATTGCATCTTTCATCCCCATGGCTTTTATCGCTTCCTCATTGACCAAATAATTCAAAGTATCAGTGGCATATTCAGGAGAAAAACTCCGGCCCTCCTTAATAGGAATGTTCAGCATTTCCATAAGGCCAAAATCGGTTGTAAGGATGGTAAACCATTGTTGCCCATCATCAGGACTCTGTCCTTCCCAAACCGGATCGGAGGTGGTACCCCAAGAATCAATAAAATTACTACTAGCAGAACTCAGTTCTTTAATTCCCGAAAAATTTGCCAACTCGGCCTTAAATGTCTTTGATTTTAAATACGTTTCATGGTTCATCGGCATATAAACAATGTTCTCCTTATCCAAGCCTAGATTTCTATCCTTTATAAATTGAAGCTGCAGGTAGACCACCATGGTTCCCGTAATCATAAGCATGCAGAGAAAGAACTGAAATACGACCAGGCCTTTCCTTAAAAAATTTTCGCCTTTATTACCCTTTAGTTTTTCGTTCAGGGCATTTATCCCGTTGACAGAAGATAGTGAAAAAGCAGGATAGAGCCCTGAAAACAATATTGTGGCCAATGAAATAAGCACTAAAATGCCATAGATTCGACCGTCCGAAAAGTCGATTATCAATTCCTTTTCAGTAATTGCATTGAACATAGGCATGGAAACTGCCGCCAACAAAACTGCGAACACAACGGAGATGCCCACTTGAACTGCCGATTCCGTGAAAAATTGTACTAGTAATGAGCCCCTCCCTGCGCCAAGGACTTTTTTGACCCCTACCTCCTTAGAACGCTTAACGGCCAAGGCCGTAGTGAGGTTTATAAAATTAAAACAGGCAATGAGTAAAGTGAAAATGGCAATGATGGCAAAGAGGATTATATCATCAATTGGACCACCAATGGGTTGACCATTTTCAAATTTCGAATAAAGGTATCGGTCATTAAGGGGTTGTAATGAGAGTGTTCGCCATTTATCGTCTCCCATTTTTTCGGGAAGATGTTGCAACTTTTTCCCCAGGAGATCAAGGTCCGCCCCTTCTCCATGCAGTACATAAGTCTTCACCCATGTATTGCCCCAACTTTTATTGTTCATCGGCAAGAAATTGTCCACCGGCACAACTGCATCAAATTTTAAAGTGGATTGCCGCGGAATTTTCTTGAATATCCCTGTAACCAGATAGGGCTCGGAAATTTCGGAAAGCATTAGATCTACTGTTTTTCCCATAGCTTCCCCATCTGGAAAATACATAGTAACCATTTCTTCAGATAGTACGATACTTTTTAGGTCTTTTAAGCAGGTTTTGGGTTCCCCTACTTTCAAGGGAAAACTAAATAGTTCGAAAAATCCGATATCGGTTCCAATTAGTTGTGCTTCAATTGACTTCTCCCCAATTTTTAAGAGTCCCCCTCTTGGCCCTGTTCTACGTACAGCAGTCTCTATCTCGGGTAGTTGGGACATCAAAGCCTCTGCGACCGGATATCCGGTACCGTCCCATGTGCTGACAGATTCATCATCGGAGCCAACATTGGTCATTACCTGACTAATTTGGTTACCCTTTATGTGAAATGCGTCTTTATCCAACTCGTCGGAAATCCATAGGGCGATCAATAAAGTACACCATAGCCCTAAGGAAAGTCCCACAATATTGATCAGTGCAAAGGCCTTTCTTTTTGCTAAACTTCGAAATGCAACTTTAATATGGTTTTTTAACATGAATCTCGTTTTTAATCCTCCCCGCTTAGGTGTGAAACTGGGTTGATATTTGATTTAAATTTTATTGTCTTTCGTATTTATTGCACATTGATAGTTATTCTATGTTCAACGATAATGTTAATTGTTTACTGCCAACTGACCACTGTTCACTTCTTCACTCTGTTCGCAAACTCTTTACCGGATTCGAATTTGCTGCCTTGATAGCTTGAAAACTTACCGTAATAACCGTTACTGCCATGGCACCGAAAACGGCCAAGGCAAAAATCCACCATTCAAGAAGCATGTGGTAGGGATAATCCTGTAACCATCCGTTCATCACATAGTAGGCAATGGGCACCGCAATAAAACAAGAGATAGTGACCAGTTTTAGAAAATCCTTTGAAAGCATAGTCCAAACATTGAACACGGTTGCTCCCAACACTTTTCGTACCCCAATTTCCTTGGTGCGCTGCTCGGCCACAAAAGAGGTTAGCCCAAATAAACCAAGACAGCTGATCAAAATTGCCAAAGCAGTGAAAATTCCGGAAAGTGTTCCAATACGCTCCTCCGAAGCAAATTTTCTGCCGTATTGGCTATCCACGAAATCATACTCAAAAGGAAGATCCGGAAAATGTTCTGTAAAGACCCTTTCTATAATGGCTATATTCTGACTCGCACTTCGGTCGGGATTTAGACGTAAATTATAATAACTGGAATTACCATGTTTGTCAAAAACATAAAGTCCTTGCTTGACGGGCTTATAGGGGGATTGTGTTATCATATCTTCAACTACCCCAATAATTTTCAAAGGTGGACCTGGATCCTCCTCGTCATCCTCTTTTAAAAACTTGCCAACGGGATCCTTGATTCCCATATATTTTACTGCGGTCTGGTTGATCAACACAGCGTTGGAATCGGTTGCGAACTCCCTTGAAAAATCACGGCCTTCAATAATTTTCATACCCAAAGACTTGGCGTATTCCGGGGTCACTTCAGTCCATGCCAAATCTTCCTGAAAACCTTCAGGCTTGCCTTCCCACTCAAATCCACTGCGGTTGGACCAAATCTCGGTAGTGGGACTGCTGGACGCCGACATTTCGATTACCGCACCAGAATTTAAAAATTCACTTCTCATTAAATCGTACTTACCCTCAAAATCTTGACTGAATGTTGGTATTTGAATAAGTCCTTCCTTATTATAACCAACAGGGCGGTTTTTTGCATGGTTGATCTGTTGCATAACGATTACGGTACCTATAATGAAAGCCACCGAAACCGTAAATTGTAGGACCACCAGGATTTTCCTGGGCAACCCTGCATACCTGCCAGATTTAAATGTCCCCTTTAAAACATCCACAGGTTTAAAAGAGGATAAATACAATGCAGGATAACTACCTGCTATCAAGGCCGTAAATAAAATAAATGCTAAAGAGCTGATCCAAAAAATTCCATTGGTCCATGGAAAGGAAATTTCCTTTTTGGAAAGATCATTAAATCCGTTTAAGGACATAATCACTATTACCACAGCCATAAAAAAGGCAAACAATACCACTAAAAAAGATTCACACAAAAATTGATTGATCAACTGATTTCTCTGCGAGCCGATGGATTTCCGGATTCCTACTTCTTTAGCTCTTTTTTCAGATCTGGCCGTACTCAAGTTCATGAAATTTATACAGGCCAAAAGCAATACGAACACCCCAATTATTCCGAAGAGCCATACATATGTTATTCTGCCCCCGGACTGCTTTCCGTTTTCAAAATTGCCACGTAGGTACCAATCCTTCATGGGAAAGAGAAATATTTGTGGATTGAATTCCGCCGTATCTTCATTCAGATCCTTTTTCACATTTAAAATAGCCTCGGTAACTTTTTCCATGGTGGTGTTATCGGCAATCTGAACGAACATTTGAAAGGAGTTGTTCCCCCAATTGTCCACAGCATTTTTCATCCATTCTTGGGTTGCGATTATTTTGTCCCAGGGCATTAAAAACTCGGTGTCATGAAAAGAATTGTTAAAAGGAATATCTTCATATACTGCACTCACCATTACATCATATTGGTTATTGACCTGTACGGTCTTACCAATAGGTTCCTCATCCCCAAAAAGTGCATAGGCGACCGATTCGGACAGCATTACGGAATTTAACTCCCTTAAGCCATCTTTTTCCCCTTTTAAAATTTTTAAGTCCAACATTTCAGGAGCTTCAGGCTGCATAAAGTTCCCGGTTTTGGAAAGGCTCTTGTCCTTGTACTTTAAATATCTTGTTATGTTCCAGGAAGACATAACCAGATGTTCGAAGTTATCTGCATAACCGTCTCTTAAAGCCCTTTCCAAAGGTCTGGGTATAGCTGGCCCCGTACCTGTGGTTCCATTGAAAGTTTGCGACTGAAATACCTGTGCCAACTTATCCTTTTTGGAAAAATAACTATTGTTGGATAATTCATCATTGATCCAAAGACCTATGATGAGCGTTACGGCCATACCCAACGCCAATCCGCCTACATTAATGGCAGTATATCCCTTATTGTTCCAAAGATTCCGCCAAGCGATTTTGAAAAAGTTCTTAATCATGGTTTCTTCGTTTTTTGATTTGATTTGATTGATGATATGCGTTTTAATTCCTAACTATCTACCTCTCCCAATTCATTGTTAATTGCTTATTGTTTACTACTTACTTTTTCACTCCGTTCTTAAACTGTCTACAGGGTTAACAATGGCTGCCTTTATGGTATGAAAACTAACGGTAAACAATGCCACCACTATTACCACAGTGCCCACCCCTAAAAATGTGAGCGGATCTATGGATATACGATTTTCATAATTCTCGATCCAAATCTCCATGGCATACCAGGCCAAGGGGACTGCAATCAATAGACTGAGCAATACCAATTTTAAAAAGTGAATTGATATCATACCAACAATACTATTTACCGATGCTCCCATAACTTTCCGAATTCCTATCTCCTTGGTCCTCAATTCAATCACCATTAATGAAATGGCAAAAAGGCCCAAACAGGAAAGGAATATGGCTATGGCCGATGCAATACCAAAGACTGTGGTCATAATTATTTCGCCCTCGTACCAGGCCTGCAGATTCTCATCTAAAAAGGAAGCTTTGAAGAGGGCATTATCCGTAAGCTTTTCCCAAACTGCAGCGATATGTTCCATCACCATCTGTGGATTATCCGATTTAACCTTTAGGAAAATGTAATTTATACGTTCCGATGCCGATAGATGAATGGCTATTGGATAAGCTTTTTCGGACGGGGAATAGGCATTAAAATCCGGTATTACACCTATGATCCTATTTCCCAATCCTGCTTCTTCCCCTCCAAAATATTTGCCAATGGGATCAGGTTCTCCCATGGCCTTTACAAAACTCTCAGTAACCACGAACGCATTTATTGTATCCGTGGCATAGGCAGGATCAAAATCCCTTCCCTTAAGAATAGGAATTTGCAAAGTCCTTAAAAAGTCATAATCCGCCAAGAGCCAATCGGCCGAAACCTGGTTCTGTTTATAATCGAACCCTACAACAGACCTAACGGTAACCCTATCCAAGCCCCTTCCCAAGTTACCACCTGTCCCAGTAATGGAAACAATATTGGGATCATTTACAAGTTGGTTCCGCATACGCGCCAATATTTTTCTACCGTCTTGCTGGTAACCTACAGGAATACTTATAACCTGCTCCTTTTCAAAACCTATAGGTACTTCCCGTAAAAAATCCAATTGTTGTCCTGCTATCCAACTTATGCAGATCAGCAGGCTGGAAATGGCAAACTGACTCACTAAAAGGCTATTGCGAAGGGCTCCCGGCCTCTTGGTGGAGACCTTACCCTTTAAAACGCCAACCAAACTAAAGTTGGCCATCTTTAAGGCTGGGTATCCCCCAGCAATCAGGGTTACCAATAAAAAGACCCCAAAGATAATGGCCAAAAAAGAGGGTTGGAATAGGGCCGAAATTTCCATACCACCTCCAAATTGTGCATTAAAGGCGGGTATCAATTGGGAAGCTAGTCCCAATCCCAACATAAAACCAACAAAATAAAGCAGAAATGCTTCTCCCCATAACTGCATAAAAAGTTGCCCCTTATAGGCCCCAAGTGTCTTCCTTACCCCCAGTTCACGACTTCTTTTAAAAGAGTTGGCCATGTTAAGGTTTATAAAATTAAAACAGGCAATCAATAGAATAAAGGCCCCCAAGGACATGAGGGCATATACCAATACCTTGGGGGCACTCCTTTCCCCAGAAAAATGAACATCATTAATATTGGTGAGGTCTAAACTCAACAATTCGGAGGATTCCTTTACATCCGGCCTATCGGCCCTAAGTTGTGCCAACTGATCGGGATAGTATTTTTCCACAAAAGGTTCCAGTTTCATAGCAACCTTTTGTGGCTCGCTATTTTTGGAGATTTTAATAAAAACACTGGATCCATTGGAGCCCCAATCATTTTGAAGTTGTGCATAATTGGGAAGCGATTCGGTCCGGGCGACTGCGTCAAATCGAATACTTGAATTCTTTGGGCAATCTTTGACCACTGCAGTTACGGTGTAATATTCAACGTCTTCGCCTCTGCCTATTTTTAGCTCCTTCCCAATGGGATCCGAATTCCCAAAAATGGCTTTGGCCGTAGTTTCACTTAAGGCTATATCCTGCAAACCGGAAAGTGCCGTGCTGCCATTACCGATAAGTACCGGGAAATTGAACACTTCAAAAAAATCCGGATCGGTCCTAACAACCACCCGTTCCAAATTTTTTTCCTCGTATGATAAATTTTCAGGCATCCCCATATTCACCACTATAGCAGTCTCCACTTCCGGAATATCGGTCCTTAAAGCAGCAGCGGCCGGCAATGGCATTTGGGAACTCATTTCAGGACCCTGTGCACTGTTTATATGGCGGAAAGTTCTAAACAGCTGAGGCTTATCCTTGTGGAAAGAATCGAAACTCAGATGAAAATAGGCCGTCAAAAATAAAAGGATACAGATGGAAAAAGCGATGGCCAAACCAAAAATATGGATGGCGGAATGCAATTTATTTCTCCTAATATTCCGCCAAGCGATTTTAAAATAATTCTTAAACATGATTCTCGTTTTGATTTGATTTGATTGATGATATGCGTTTTAATTCCTAACTGTGTACTGCTCCCAATTCATTGTTGATTGTTCACTGCCAACTGTTCACTCCGTACGTAAACTTTTAACAGGATTCACCATGGCCGCCTTAATACTTTGGTAACTTACTGTAAGCACTGATATCAAAACGGCCATAAAAGCAGCCAGAGCAAATATCCACCAAGAAATATCTATTCGATAGGAGAAATCTTCCAACCATTTACCCATGGCATACCAACCTATGGGGATAGAAATTAAAATTGCTATTCCCACAAGTTTTAAGAAATCCAAAGTAAGTTTTGTGGATATTTGGCCCACGCTTGCCCCTAGCACTTTTCTAATTCCAATCTCCTTGGTCCGTTTTTCGGCATTAAAGGCCGCTAGGCCAAAAAGGCCAAGACAGGCAATCAAAATGGATAGTACCGTAAATACCACAAAAATGTGCCCCAACTTTTGCTCTGCTTGGTAGGTCGTATTGAAAGAATCTTCCATAAAACGATAGCTGAACAATTGGCCAGGTGCCACTTTGTTCCAGATATTTTCTATATTGGCTATCACATTTGAAAAATCACCGGCTTTTAGCCTAATGGCCATAGAACCCGTGGAATTTCCGAGAAATAAGCCCAAAGCCCCGATATCTTCCCTTAGAGACGCATAATGAAAATTTTTGACCACCCCGATCACGGTATAAAAAACCTGGCTTTCTAAACCGAGATTCCCAGAAATCTGTGTTCCCAATACTTCATCGGGAGTTACCCCCAATTTTGCAACTGCTGACTCATTAAGTATAGTTGCGGTGGAATCAGTGGGGAAGCGTTTATCAAAATTCCTTCCTGCAATTAGCTGCATGTCCAGGGTCTTTAAATAATCATGGTCTACCACCCAATTCTGCATTTGAAGGGCATTTTCCTGTTCTGTTGAACCTTCCTTAAAAAAGGAATTATCATTGCGGAAAGAAGGGGTAGGCATATAACCGGTCAATGTTGTACTTGCCACTTGGCCCAATTGCATCACTTCCTCCTTAAAAGATTGCACCCGATTTCCCGCGGTATACACATCATCGATAAGCAAGACCCGATCCTTGACAAAACCAAGATCCTTGCTTTGTATGTACTTTAATTGCTGAAAGACCACTAGGGTACTTATTATCAATAAAACGGAAATGGCAAATTGAAAAACGACCAGGGAATTTCGGATCTTTCCTCCACCAATGCTATTCCCTCCCCCACCTTTAAGTACTTTGGCAGTCACAAACCTGGACATAAAAAATGCAGGGTAACTTCCTGAAAAAAGACCTAGAAAAGTTACGGCGGCCAATACGATTATCCAGAAAACAGGATTAATGAACGGTATTAAAATGGACTTTCCGGAAAGGTCATTGAAAAAAGGAAGGGCAACTATGGCAATACCAATGGCCAGTAGCAATGAAATAAATGAAATCAGCCCTGCTTCAATTAAGAATTGCCGTACTAGATCCAGCTTGTTGGAACCCAAGGTTTTTCGAATACCTACCTCCTTGGCCCTTTTTAAGGAATGGGCCGTTGACAAATTCATGAAATTTACACTGGCCAAGAGGATTAAGAACAAACCAATAAAGGAAAGAATATAGACATTTTGAATACTGCTATTGGCACTTAGCTCTATCTCCCTGTTGGAATACAAATGTATATCGGTCAAAGGAATAGTACTATACTTCAAATAATTTCCGGATGCCTCAAAGGATTCCGCAGTAATACCGGGATAGAACTTCTGTACATACGGTAAGATATACGTTTCCAACATTGATTGCAAGGGAGCTTGAAAATCAGCAATATCGGCCCCCGGCAGCAATTTTATAAAGGTGAAATAGTTATGGCTGGTCCATAACATTTGGTTTGCGTCATCAAACCCGGCCATGGCCATTAAAACATCGTGGTCCCTAAGCATTGAGTTTTTAGGGAAATCGGCGACAACTCCGGTTACGGTATAGGTGTCAGTGTTATTCAGCAAAAGGTGTTGCCCCAAGGCATTGTTCATACCAAAGTGCTTTTCGGCCGCTGTTTTCGTTAACACCAAGGTATTTGGTTCGGTCAAAGCAGATTGTACATCACCTACAAGCAAGTCGATGCCGAACATTTTAAAGAAAGTAGAATCCGCAAAAGCCGCATTGGATTCTTTGGTATTGGCTTCAGTTCCCTGTTTTCTTAATAGCAGACTCCCTCGGTTCCTTATTCTTGTCACTAACTCAATTTGCGGAAAATCGCTTTTGATAGCCGCCGCCATAGGAGCACCCACTTGAGCGGACCTCATAATTTTGCCGCCAAATCTGATATCCGAATTTATTCTATAAATACGGTCGGCATCTTTAAACATGGTGTCAAAATTCATCTCATCATAGATGTATAACGATATGAGCAAGCCACCGGCCATACCAATGGCTAGACCGAAAGTATTCAGGAAGGTAAAAAAAGGTTGCCTTTTAAGACTTCTCCAAGCAATTTTAATGTGATTTTGAAACATGATGATTGTTTTTGATGCAGAAATAAGTTCAGCACTTATTTCATTGATGAATAAACTCTATACCTCTTATTAACCTGCAAGGTCTCCATAACCCTGTAGGTTTTCATTACCATGCGGATCCCCGAACCTTATTGGTTCCACTTTCAAATCCCAGGCAAGACCTACAAGGAGGTCCGCAAAAGGCGGACTACAAACACTCCTCCCTTCATGAACCTGCAAGGTCTCCAAAACCCTATAGGTTTTCATTACCATGCGGATCCCCGAACCTTATTGGTTCCACTTTCAAATCCTAGGCAAGACCTACAAGGAGGTCCGCAAAAGGCGGACTACAAACACTCCCCCCTTCATGAACCTGCAAGGTCTCCAAAACCCTATAGGTTTTCATTACCATGCGGATCCCCGAACCTTATTGGTTCCACTTTCAAATCCCAGGCAAGACCTACAAGGAGGTCCGCAAAAGGCGGACTACACCTTGCAGGTCTCCCTAACGCATTGCTCCCATAGCCCTATTATGGCTTTCGGTGGCAATCTGCCCATCAAATAGGTTTACCACTCTATGCGCATAGTGCGAATCCCTATCCGAGTGGGTTACCATCACTATGGTGGTACCTTCCTGATTCAACTCTGTTAAGAGGTTCATTACCTCGATTCCGTTTTTGGAGTCCAGATTTCCCGTAGGCTCATCCGCCAAAATCAACTTTGGATTTGTAACAACGGCCCGTGAAATGGCCACACGCTGTTGTTGACCTCCCGAAAGTTGTTGTGGAAAATGCTTTTCACGATGTGCTATCTTCATTCGCTCCAATACGGCCATTACCTTTTGCTTGCGCTCACTTTTGTTCATTTTAAGATAGATCAATGGCAATTCAACATTTTCAAAGACGGTAAGTTCATCTATCAAATTAAAACTCTGGAAGACAAAGCCCAGATTTCCTTTTCGCAATTGTGTTCGCTGATTTTCCTTTAAATGCCCCACTTCATGTCCGGCAAATTGGTAGCTTCCTGAGGTAGGGTTGTCCAGCATACCTATAATGTTCAACAGGGTAGATTTGCCACAACCCGAGGGCCCCATTATGGCTACGAACTCGCCGTCCTGAACTTTGAGGTTAACATTGTTCAATGCCAGGGTCTCCACTTCTTCGGTCCTAAAGCTTTTTTTAAGATTCTGTATTTGTATCATACTAAAAGGTTTACACGTTAATTAAAGGATGTACTTGCCATCCCATTTGTGACAGTTTTGGATGTATATTTTATGTTTCTATTTCAACACTATATTATCGGCATCTCCAAAACTATCATAGTTGGAGGTAATTACTTTTTCACCGTTCTCCAATCCTTCCAACACTTCATAATATCTGGAGTTTTGTTTTCCTATTCTTATATTCCGCTTTAATGCCTCATTACCATCCGGGTTAACTACAAATATCCATTGTCCGCCAGTACTTTGGAAAAAACTTCCCTTGGGCAGTAAGAGTGCATCACTGGATTCGCCCAACTGTAACTTTATATTATAACTTTGTCCTGCTCGGATGTTCTGTGGTTTTTCACCTGTAAAGACCAAATCTATCTTGAACTTACCATTTCGAACTTCAGGATATACCTTTCTCAACCGCAGGGAATGCTCTATTCCATTGCGCTCAAAAGTTGCATTTAAATCGCGTTTCACACGATCTATATAATGTTCATCTATATCCGCCTCGATCTTATAATCCGTAAGGACATTAATCTGACCAATACGTTCACCCTGACCGATATTCTGTCCTATTTCCGCATCCAAAAACCCTAATTGCCCATCTGCCGGTGCCCGTACATTCAAATGGTCCAAACGTTCGTAAACCATAGTAAGCGTCTTGCGCATACGTTCCAGATCCGTATCCAATCCCGCCAAGGAGGTGCTTCTCATTTCATCGTCATGTTCGGTCTGTAGTTTAACTATATCATATTGCTTTTGGGATAGCTCAAAATTCTCCTTTGATATTAAATACTCTTCCTTCGAAATCAATTCGTCATCATATAAAACCTGGTTCTGTTCAAAATTTCGTTTCAATTTTGTTAACTCGTACTGTGCGTTGGCCAAAGATTTTTTACCCTCCACCTGTCTGGAATCAAATGTTATTTTGGTAGACCTTAGGTCG
Source organism: Arenibacter flavimaris (assembly GCF_030291335.1). NCBI lineage: Bacteria > Pseudomonadati > Bacteroidota > Flavobacteriia > Flavobacteriales > Flavobacteriaceae > Arenibacter > Arenibacter flavimaris. Next base: position 32,786 of record NZ_JASWIM010000034.1, on the reverse strand, counting down.
TTCTGCTTTAGTGCCAAATTGCTTTCACTGTTCAATATTTGCTCATATAGACCAATATTCTCCAGTTTTAGGATAATATCCCCTTTTTGTACCATGGCCCCTTCCTCTATCAGTTTTTCGGTTACACGCCCCCCTTCGTAAGCATCCATGTAAATGGTAGCAATGGGGGCCACCGTACCGTTGATGGTGATATAATCATCAAATTTTCCCTGTACCACCTCTGCGATGGACAATTTATCCTTTTCCGTTCTAAAAGTATGGCCCGTATTAGCTGTTATCATTTTCCAACCCATAAATAGCAGCAAAACCCCAATGGCAATATACCCGTAGTGTTTTGGCCTTAATCCTTTCTTCTTTTCTAATTGTATATCCATTTCAATTGGTGCTATTAATGTTAAAAATAGGTAAGCCTTGGTAAAAAGACAGTGTATTTTGATTAATCTGAAGTAGCAGTTTTACCTGTAAATTTTTATTTTGTGACGTTGCGTACATAGATTTTGCCAGATTGAGTTCCATTATCGTAAACAAGCCCTTTTCATATTTTTTTTGTGCTACTCCAAAAGCCTGTTCTTGCGCCAAAATTTGTTTTTCGCTTTGAATAAGTTCCACGTTTAAGGCCTTGTTCTCCTGGACAAGTTGTTGTATGGCCTTAAAAATTTCCTGCTCCTGTATTTCAAGATTATTTTCTTCCCTCTTCAAAGCAATTTTCTGTTGTTTTATGGCAGAACGAGTAGACCAAGCATTAAAAATGGGAACATTAAGCGAAAAACCCACAAACCTTGAGGCATTGTCCTCAATTTGATTTTTAAATGGAATTGTAACTCCCAAGGTGTCCCTCGTAGTTTCATAAAAACCGGTTCCGTAACCAGTAGCAAACGACAGTGAAGGGTAGAGCCCTCCCCGGGCAACACTCAGTTGTTTTTTAACCGCTTCGGTTCTATACTTTTGGGCCTTGAGAAGGGGAACAAAATCCTTGGCCAAGCCATAAATACTATCTGTCGACAGTTTGTTATCCACCAGTGTCTTGGGAACAATAGGGTTTATTTGTAAGGTATGGGCATTTTCCAGATTCATTTCCTGTATCAGACTAAGCTTTGCTGCCTGTAACAAATTTTCATTCTGGGTAACATTTAGTTGATCCGTGTACAATACGGATTCTGCCTCATACAGATCGGCCTTGGCCTTCAACCCTATTTCAATTTGTTTACTAGCCAGTTTAAAATTGTCTTCCGAGATGGTCAATTGCTCCTTTGAAATTGCCAGGAGACCCTCATAAAACTGAATATCGTGATAGGCCGTCATAATCCTTAGAGCCAGTAAAAATCGCTGCTGTTGTGATGTTTCCTGCGCAGCCTTATACAAAAGCTTTCTTGCCTTAATCGTGTGGACCTTTTGGAAGCCTCGAAAAAGATCTATTGAAGCGCTCAAGGAATAACCATTGGAAAAGAATTCGGTATCAATAATATCATTGGTATTCGGATCTGTAGATCTACCATATCGAATATTATAATCGGCAAAACCATTAACACTAGGAAGCATATCCCTTATTGCCTGGTTATAATTCTCTTTACCAGAATCTTCCTGATATTGATAATCCAGCAACGTAAGATTGTGCTCCAAGGCATAGGAGATGCAATTCTCCAAGGTCCAGTTCTCCTGGCCAGTGACGACAACACTGATAAACAAAAACAAAAGAAGCAATTTTCCTTCAATAAAATTCATAATACAAACAGGGTTAAAAAAATCACCAATCCGACTACTATGTCAAGACATCGTCAAAGTACCCTATTCCAAGTCCATGCCAAATAATTATATTATTGATTTACAGTAAGTTAACTCATATTTAATAAACATAATAAATTCTATTGTAAAATAGTTGTACAACAATTGTCCAATATTTGGACACTTTTAATGGAGTTAAACTTAGATATTGTAGTTTTGATAAAGGGAGTAATTGTCCAAGTGATAGTATAAGGATTGGAAGTAAACTAGATTCAATGCCAAACTTCAGTACGAACAACATACAAATATCTACCCTACTTCTTATAAAGAAAGAGGCGAAATATATAAAAGCCAATCAACAAAAAGAAAAATTGCCTTATCATCAAAATTATGGTCGAAGGAAAAATATTAGTAATAGACGACAATAAAAGTGTTTTGAGTGCCTTGGAAATCTTGTTGCAATTTGAATACACCAACATCACCAGCATTACCAATCCCAATCAATTGTCTTCCTTTCCCGACTTAAGCTCGATTGACGTAGTCCTCTTGGATATGAATTTTTCTGCCGGAGTAAATACGGGAAATGAAGGGTTATTTTGGTTAAAGGAAATCAAGAAAAAGGCACCTCTTACCGCAGTTATCATGATGACCGCCTATGGGGCGGTAGAACTAGCGGTACAGGCGCTTAAAGAGGGAGCATCCGATTTTATTCTCAAACCTTGGAACAACGATAAGTTCCTGGCAACGGTAAAAGCGGCTTATATGCTTCGCAAATCCCAGAAAGAAATCAGTAAATTAAAACAAAAGGAAAGTAATTTAAAGCAGGTAATTAATCAGGACAAAAATTATATAATTGGTAATTCCAGGGCACTCACCGCCGTTTTAAACCTTACCAATAAGGTGGCCAAAACCGATGTAAATGTTTTAATTACAGGAGAAAATGGTACCGGCAAAGAACTGATTGCACGCCAACTGCACCGAATGTCTCCTAGACAAAATGAAGTTTTCATCTCGGTCGATATGGGGTCTATATCTGAAAATTTATTTGAAAGTGAGCTATTTGGCCACCTTAAAGGATCGTTTACCGATGCCAAGGACGATAGGACCGGAAAATTTGAAGCTGCCAATGGAGGTACCTTGTTTTTGGATGAGATAGGCAACCTATCCCTACAAATGCAGGCCAAATTACTTTCGGCCATTCAGAATAAGGTAATAGTACGGGTGGGCTCCAACAAGCCCATTCCTGTAGATATTAGATTGGTCTGTGCCACCAATGGCAATTTGGAACAAATGGTAACCGACGGTCTCTTTAGAGAGGATCTTTTATATCGAATAAACACTATACATATTCAAGTTCCAGCACTACGGGACAGGGGGGATGACATTTTGATCCTCGCTGATTTTTATCTAAAAAAATATAGCGCCAAGTATGCAAAACATGGACTCCGAATAAACGATATTGCCGAAGAAAAGTTGATGCATTACTCATGGCCGGGAAATGTGAGGGAACTACAGCACACTTTGGAAAGGGCGGTAATTCTGTGTGAAGGAAATATTCTGAAACCTACCGATTTTATATTGAATGCGAAACCATCCCAACTAATTCCCACAGGACCTAAAACCTTGGAGGAAATGGAACAAATTATGATTGCAAACGCCTTGCAAAGCCATGACGGCAACTATAGTGCAGCGGCGGCACAATTGGGCATATCCAGGCAAACGCTCTACAATAAAATTAAAAAACAGGATACCAATGGTTAGTAAAAACTTCTATTTCCAAACCATAGGCCGAGTAGTCTTTATTACCGCCACATCCTTAATGCTCGCCTTTCTATTGGTCCGGGAAAACTATGTTTTTAGTGTTCTAACCTTAATTGCACTAGTACTTCAGGCCTTTTATTTAATAAAATATGTAAATGAGACCAACAGAAAAATAGCCTATTTCTTCGATGCTATAAAGAATGAGGATTTCACCCTTAGATTTCCCGAAAAATTGACACTTAAATCTCTTGAAGAGCTTAATCATAGCTTGAATATGCTAAATGAAATGATTCAAAAAATTCATTTAAAAAATCAAACCCAAGAACGATTTTACCAAGAGATCTTAAAACAAGCCGATATTGGCATTTTAGCGATCAACAACAAAGGACATATCCTTTTTGCCAATCCCAGATTGGAGCATATGCTAAATTATACGCCACTTAACCATATTAAACAACTATCCCAAATTGATGAAAATCTCTATCGTGTCTTTAGTGAATTGAAGCCTTTTGAACGTCGCATGTTTCAATTGACCAATGAACGTGAAAAAATTGATTTGGCGATAAAATCCTCATCCTTCAATTTGGATGGACAAGAGTTATTATTGGTAGTTATCCAGGACATCCATCAGGAATTGGACGAAAAGGAAACCGAATCCTGGACCAAATTAATTAGGGTCCTGACCCATGAGATTATGAACTCCATTACACCGATAACCTCCATTTCCGATTCCATTTTAAAATATTACCAAAAAGGAGATAGTACACCTGAAGATGGCTCCGAATATCAAAAGCGCTTTAACAACACCATAAAGGGGTTGGAAGTCATTAAGGATCAAGGGGCGAACCTAATGAGTTTTGTACAATCTTACAGAAGCTTTTTGAACGTTCCTGTACCGGATAAAAAAATTGTATTGGCGCAAAGCTTGTTGGAAAAAGTAAAACTACTGGTAAGCCAAAATCCCGAATTTTCAAACACCTCCATTGAATTGCAAATAGCGACTCCATCCCTGGAGCTTTTTATAGATGAAAAACAAATTACCCAAGTATTGATCAATTTATGTAAAAATGCCTTACAATCCCTATCCAATCAAGAAAACAGTTCCATAAAATTAATCGCCGGTATAGACCCCGCAGGAGAGAAATACATTGAAGTGGAGGACAATGGCCCAGGAATACCGCATGAATTGATCAACGAGATCTTTGTACCTTTTTTTACAACCAAGAATTCGGGAACAGGGGTAGGATTAAGCCTTTCAAAACAAATATTAAGAATGCACGGCGGCAATTTAAAAGTGAAATCAATACCTGACAAGAATACCACTTTTACATTGTTTTTTTAGGCCCAACCTTACTATTAAATAATTCCCAAGCTCTATTTTTGTAATAAACCCACCTTCCTATGGATTATTTTACCATTGCCACAGTACTTATATTTCTTTCCGCCGCCTTTGGCTACCTCAATGTTAGATTTCTAAAACTTCCTAATTCCATTGGGCTAATGTTGATCACTATTTTATTTACCCTCGCGGTGTTTGCTATAAGCGGCGTTAATGACACTTTGTTGAATGCAGAAAAATACATCATAACCCATATCGATTTTAGAACTGTCCTAATGGATGTTATGTTGAGCTTTCTTCTGTTCGCAGGGGCATTGCACACTAATTTCGAACAGCTTAAAGTACAAAGATGGCCCGTATTTGCATTTGCTACCCTTGGGGTGGTAGTCTCTACGTTTCTAGTAGGAACAGCCATGTACTATATTTTGCAAACTACAGGTCTACAGATAGATTATATTTACTGCCTACTATTTGGAGCCCTTATATCCCCTACAGACCCTATTGCCGTACTGGGAATTTTAAAAAAAGCAGGAGTACCCAAAAAATTGGAAACCAAAATTGTTGGCGAATCCCTGTTCAACGATGGGGTGGGTGTGGTCGTATTCTTGACCATTTTTCAGATAGCTTCCTTTGGAAGTAGTGAAATGGGAGCGAGCGACATATTTAAATTGTTTGGTCAAGAAGTAATAGGGGGACTTTTTTTAGGACTTCTTCTTGGATGGGTCACCTTTAGACTTATGAAGTCTATTGATGATTACGACATAGAGGTTATAATTACCTTAGCGGCCGTTATGACCGGTACCGTCATAGCACATCAACTTCATCTTTCTGCACCCTTGGCCATGGTTACGGCCGGATTAATTGTAGGCAATGACAAAGTAAGGAACACGGCCATGTCCGAGAATACAGAAATCTATGTGGATAAATTTTGGGAATTGCTGGATATCCTTTTGAACACCGTCCTATTTGTTCTTATAGGAATGGAAATTTTGGTCCTTACGATTGAACTTAATTATTTTATTGCCGGTTTAATAGCTATTCCCATTGTATTGACATGTAGGTATCTATCTCTTTTACTCCCCATTAATTTCTTTAAGAAAAAATTGGATTTTGTCCCCAACACCAACCTTATTATGACCTGGGGCGGCCTAAGAGGTGGCATTTCCATAGCCTTGGCATTGGGGCTGACCGCTGAAATGCACAGGGACCTTTTCCTTGTTGTTACCTATGTAGTGGTAGTTTTTTCTATTCTGGCGCAGGGCTTGACCGTTGGAAAACTAGTAAAGAAATTGTCCGGGGAACCATAATCCCACCACTAGGCCATAGCTTCCAAAGCCAACCATGCCATTAATCCGCCTCCTATTTCCAAAGCCGATTCGTCTATATTAAAGGTAGGTGTATGCAATCCGGAAGTAATGCCCTCTTGTGTATTCCCTACTCCCAATAAATAAAAGCAGGCTTGGTTCTTTTGGGTATAATAAGCAAAATCCTCTGCAGCCATCCATAGATCCAAATCTACCACATTATCTTCTCCTAGGAACGATATTGCACCTTGTTTCATGGAATTGGTCAGGGCTACATCATTTTTTAAATGTGGATAACCCTTAGGAATATCCACTATGCATTCTGCGCCCATCCCCTCTGCTATGGATTTTACCATCTTAGTCAGTTTTTCTATAGCCTCTGATCTCCATTCCTCATCGTAGGTTCTGAAAGTACCTTCAATGGTTACCTTGTCCGGTATTACATTATTGGCTCCATCCCCAATAATACGGCCAAATGATAATACACTGGGGGTTTTGGGCGATGCCATTCTACTTACCACTTGTTGGGCCGCTACAATTATATGGGAAGCTATTAAAATGGGGTCTATGCATTCTTCCGGAACCGCAGCGTGCCCTCCCTTGCCAATCACAGAAATATAAATCTCATTCATACTGGCCATAAAAAGTCCTGGTCTGAAACCTACCTTACCAACAGGAAGATTTGGCATTACATGCTGTCCTAGATGGGGAATGGGGCCTAAGGAGGTATAGGCAGCCTCTTTCATGACCAAGGTGGCACCCCCTGGCATTATTTCCTCTCCCGGCTGAAATAACAATTTTACGGTTCCAGAAAATTCATTCCTAAGTTCAAAAAGTATTTTAGCGGTCAGCAACAAGGAAGTCATATGCACATCATGTCCACAGGCATGCATTACCCCAATGTTTTGAGAAGCGTAATCCACCGTATTTTCTTCATGTATGGGCAGAGCATCCATATCTGCCCTTAAAAGGATGGTTTTACCATTATCGGAACCATGAATAGTAGCCAATAAACCTGTTTCTGCAACAGATTGAATATGTTCTATTCCTATTCCCTTAAGTTGCTGCTGTATGTATTTACAAGTATCGTACTCATTAAAAGACAGTTCCGGGTGCTGGTGCAGATACCTCCTTACACTTACAAACGCTGGGCTATAGATATGTGCCAGTTCTTTTATTTTATCTTTCATATTCATACAAATTGTATTAAACCTAAATGTTCCTATCAAAATCTTTGCACCTTCCCTTGTCAAGGGAAGGTGGCTTTTGGACCTTTTTCAGGGACAAAAGTCGGAAGGGATCCAACACAGAACTCCAAATGACCCTCCCAATTACCCCTTCCGTCCCAATCCACTCCTCAGTGGATCAGTCCACCTTCCCCTGCTAGGGGAAGGAACCCTATTTATGTTTATTTCTCTTAAAATTATCCCTTATTTCTTGCAAAACGCTGGGCAAATTTTCAAAAACCATTTTATTTTCAAAACGGACAACCGTGTATCCTTCCCCATTCAAAAATGCAGTCCTCTTATCATCCATTTCTATTGATATTGTATTGTTGTGTACTTCTCCGTCCAATTCAATAATCAAATTCTCTTTTGCACAATAAAAATCAGTAATATAATTTCCTATACCGTGCTGTCTTCTAAATTTTCTGCCATCCAGTTTTTTGCCCTTCAATTCATTCCAAAGAAATGCTTCGGCAGAAGTCAAGCTTTTTCGAAGTTTTATTCTACTTATTTTGGTTTCAGGTCTATTATGTATTTTTTTAGGCTTCATATCCCCTCCAAATATAATATTCCTTTTGCTCCTTCCCTTGACAAGGGAAGGTGGCTTTTGGACCTTTTTCAGGGACAAAAGTCGGAAGGGATCCAACACAGAACTCCAAATGATCCCCCCAATTACCCCTACCCCTTCTTGGGGAAGCAGCCTTTTATTGGTTACACTCCTATTTCAATCCCCAATTATATAATTTAGAAACCCAGAACTGTTCCACTGTTTGTATGCTCCAGGTATATCCTCCACCATAAATACCTCTAGGCAAGGTGCTTTTTGGACAACTTCCATGCCTTCTTCTATACCCAAAACACTTAAAGCCGAGGCATAGGCGTCAGCCATACTTCCATTTGGGGCAATAGTCGTTACCTGTATATTATTGTTTAGTGCCTTACCATTTCTTGGGTCAATAATATGGGAAAATCGCTTTCCATCAATTAAAACATACTGATACAAATCCCCGGAAGTGGCCACCGCCTGATTTTTCAACTTTAATTTTTGGAAAACCTCCTCCCCATTATTGTCAAAATAATTAAATCCCAAAATCCAAAACTCCTTATTGGGTGGGGCATCGCTGACGGTGATATCACCACCCATATCCACCAAGGCAGCCGTTATACCACGCCTTTTCAACAACTCTATTGCCTCATCGGCTGCAAACCCCTTGCCTATCCCTCCGACATCCAATTGCATACCTCCTTTCCTTAATCTTATAATATTCCCATCCAAGAATTCCAAATTGTTATAGCCTATCCTTTTCAAGGCAGACTGTATCTCTTCAATTAACGGAAGTTGACTATTTTTCCGAGCCTTACGCCAAAGTTCAATTAATGGTCCCAAGGTAATATCAAAGGCACCCTTAGTATTTGCGGAAAAGTCCCCTGAAATCTGCAATAGCCGAAACAGATCATTACTTACAGCCACATTTTTATTTGGACTTCTGCTAAGTCTGTTAATCTCACTCTGAGGTAGGTAGTTGCTTAAAGTGCCATTCAGTTCGTCTATTCTATTGAACACTAATTGTGCAATGGAATCTGCCCTTACCTCATCGCTATCCTTATCGTAAAATATCAAACCAATTTGGGTCCCCATTTGCTGATGGGTAAATTGAAACCGTGTTTGGGCTATTAGCAAAGAACACTTGAGAAATAGACAAATATAAATTAGGAAGCAGAAAGCTCTAATCATGTTAGGGAATTGTAAATTCGTCCACAAAATTACTGTATACTATCCACAATACTGTCCTTCTGGATAAATTCTGTTTTTAGTTCCGGGTCAATTCCGTAGTCCAGTTGCAAATTGGGCAATGCCTCCTTAAGCTGCGCAAATCCATCCCCGGAAATTTGGGTCTCCCACACATAAAGACTTTTTAACCCCTTCAAATCCTTTAGAACGGCGACACTTTTATCGGTAATACCAGTTTCATAAGCCTTTAGCACTCTCAATTGGGCAAGGCCCGACAATTTAATAAATTCCGCATCGGTGATGGGGGTACGGTCCACTTCCAACCATTCCAGATTTTTGCACATGGCCACCAGTTCCATTTCCTTTTCACCAATAGGGATACCGCTTAGATCCAATTCAATGATATTGTTCGAAATACGTTTTAAATCCGTAATATTCTTAGAATTGTAATCTGGTGGTAAAAACACGGAAATACTCAACGCCTGTGAATTACTGCTGATCCTTTTTATGGTAATGTAATCCGAAGCCAAATTTTGCAAGGTGCTATCCATTACTTTAGGAAGTTTTGCCCATGAATTTGTGGTTCCACTATCCATCATTTTTTTGACCAACCCCACCAGAGGTTCACTGTTGTCCAAATCGCTTAACTTTAAGGTGTCCGAGGCACCCAAGGCTATCCAACGTTCCAATATCTGTATTTCATTATCGGATAACGGTTTTTTGCCTTCAGGAGGCATATGCTCCTCATCCTCCACAGGCAAATGTAGACGCCTGATCAATTCACTGTTCACAGGGTCACCTATGACCAAAGCCGGCCCACTTTCACCGCCTTTTATTAATTCGTCAATACTGGTCATTAAAAGCTCCCCTTTTGTCTTGTTGGGATTATGACAACCTATACAACTGTTGTCCAAGACCCTGTGCACTATATGTTCATAAATCAGCGGGTTTTCGGGAATTTTTTCCAATTTCTTGCTTTTTGGCCAAGCGAGAAAATCCTCCCCATGGGTAATCATTCCCCCGTAATGGCCAGTGAGTCCCACTAGTAGAATCAATACTACTTGTATTCCCTTGACCAAATAGGTTTGTTGCAAATGATTGTTGCTCAGCCAATACCATACCACCGCCAAGAAAGCCACTCCTGCCCCCATCCATTGGTGCCAAAAAATAAGATCGCCCTTGGGAGCGGACTCCGTTCCCAAAAAGAATCCGGTAATGGCAGTAACCAATGCGGAAAGGGTTGCAATCGTAAGCAGAACATTGGGGACTATTCTATTGAAAAGCCCAAGTGCAGCCGCCATTAACAACAATACTATAGGGAAATGCAGAATCAGAGGATGCCAGCGCCCCATCCAGGCCACAAGACCGGGAATATCTATAAAAGATTCAAAAATTAAACAGAAAATAAGAAATATGGTAAGACCGAAAATAACATAATCGACCCAAGGAGAATTATTTTTTTGAGCCATATACTATGTTAAAATATCATTTACAACATTACCGGCAACATCCGTGAGCCTAAACCTGCGTCCCTGGTATTTATAGATCAATTGTTCATGATCCAAGCCTAAATTATTCATGATAGTGGCATGAAAATCGTTGATATGCACTGGATTTTTCACAATATTATACCCAAATTCATCGGTTTCCCCATAGGTAATACCCGGTTTTATTCCACCACCTGCCATCCATATACTAAAAGCTCTGGGGTGATGGTCCCTACCGTAATTTTTTGGGTCGAAATTACCTTGACAATAATTGGTCCTTCCAAACTCACCTCCCCAAATGACCAAGGTATCCTCTAACATGCCGCGTTGTTTTAGGTCTAAAATAAGTGCTGCGGATGCCTGATCCACATCCTTGGCCTGTCCTGCCATTTCATTGGGCAGATTACCGTGCTGATCCCAACCTTGGTGGTACAACTGTATAAAACGCACTCCGTTCTCAGCTAGCCTTCGGGCCTGAAGGCAATTGGCCGCATAAGTACCGGGTACCTGGGATTCCTCACCGTATAATTTTATAATGGATTCCGGTTCTTTTTTAATATCCATAACATCGGGTACCGACATTTGCATCCTATAGGCCATTTCATACTGGGCAATTCTAGATTCTATCTCATCGTCCCCAGTTTCAACATGATGAATTTTATTGAGTGAAGAGACGTGATCCAATAAATGACGCTTATCGGAACGGGAAAGTCCCTCAGGATCGTTCAAATAAAGAACCGGATCCTTACCGGAACGCAACAATACCCCCTGATGTTTGGAATCCAGGAACCCACTGGACCATAATTTGGAGTATAGGCCCTGGCTATTGCCCTTACCCCTGGAGGTAAGCACCACAAAAGAAGGCAAGTTTTGATTTTCACTGCCCAAACCATAGCTCATCCAAGAACCCATACTAGGTCTTCCGGATTGCTGGCTCCCAGTCTGAAAAAAGGTAATGGCCGGATCGTGGTTGATTGCCTCGGTATGCATACTTTTAACAATACATATCTCGTCCGCAATTTTCGCAATATGAGGAAAAAATTCGCTTACCCATGCACCACTTTTACCATGTTGGGAAAATTTGGCGGCCGAAGGCATTAATGGGAATTTATCCTGGCCAGCGGTCATACCGGTAAGTCGCTGTCCCTTACGTATAGATTCCGGTAAATCCTCTCCCATACGTTTGACCAGGGTTGGCTTATAATCAAACGACTCCAATTGGGATGGGGCCCCGGATTGAAACAAATAGATTACCCGTTTAGCCTTTGGGGCAAAATGGGGAATACCAAGAGGCTGGCTGGCCACAGGCCCCTTACCTCCTTTGAACAGGTCTGGAATCAATAAAGACCCTAGGGCCAAAGAACCGATTCCCACACTTAATTGGGAAAAAAAGTGCCTACGGTTTACCTTAAGTGGATTTTCAGATTTTGATTTGTCTTCTTCCATAATAGTTATTCTTTGGTAATTGTTTCATCTAGATTGTAGATTACCTGGGCCGTCAACATCAGCGCAGCTGTCTTTGCAGGATCCGTATCCAACCTCTTATATTCTCCCTGGGCAACCAATTTCTCGGCATTTTCCTTGCTGTTCAGGAAATTCTCCAGGGCATCCGTATAATATTCCTCCAAAACCTTCTTTTCTTCTTCCTTGGGATGCCTTACCAATATGCGTTGAAAGACCGTGGTAACCCATTGTTGCGGATCTTGAATTTCCGCGATGATATTTTCCGAAAGTACCCGTGCAGCTTCCAACATCTGAACATCGTTTTGAAGTGCCAATGCCTGTAAGGGCGTATTGGTCTTTTGGCGCCTGACTTCACAGATATCCCTGTTGGGCGCATCAAAAATGGACATACTGGGTGGTGGCAAGGTCCTTTTCCACAACGTATACAAAGAACGTCTGTACAGTTTATCGCCTTCATCGGCCACATAGGTGGTAAGCACCCCCCTATTGCCACCGGCATTGGTCTCCTCCCAAAGCCCTGGGGGCTGGTAAGGTTTTACACTGGGGCCACCGATCTCTCTATTCAGCAAACCGCTGGTGGCCAGAACGTAGTCCCGAATGATCTCCCCGCTCATCCTAAATCTGGGAGCCCTGGAAAGCCACTTGTTATCGGGGTCCGCCTTTTTGGACTCCTCGGTAGCTATGCTACTTTGCTGATAGGTAGCGGATAGCATTATTTTTTTCAACAGATATTTGATGTCCCAGCCGTGTTCCATAAAATCCCTGGCCAACCAGTCCAACAATTGTGGATGGGTGGGAAGACTGCCCTGAACCCCGAAATCCTCCGAAGTTTCCACAAGTCCTTTCCCGAACAACATCCCCCAGATCCTGTTTACAAAGACCCTAGAGGTCAATGGATTGTTTTCATCGGTCACCCATTGGGCCAGCCCCAATCTGTTTTTTGGAAGATCTTCGGAAAAGGGAAGGATTATTTCAGGGGCATTGGGACTCACCTCCTCTCCCGGACTATCATATTCCCCACGATTGAAAATGTAGGTTGTTCTGGGCATGGAATCGTTCATCACCATCACCTTCACGGCTTCCCCTTCGGCCTTATTGACGAAGGACAGAACTCCGCTGGTCTCCTCATCGGTAATGGTCATAAAGGGAGCATCGGCAAAATATTTCTGATTGGCCGCCTGTACGGCATCCATACGTAACCCTTTTTCATCCACATTGTTGAAAAAGGAATAGATTTCAAAATAATCCTTCTGGGACAATTGATCGTATTTATGGTCATGGCATTTGGCACATTCCAAAGTAAGGCCCAAAATGCCTTTCCCCAAAGTATTGGTACGGTCCACCACATAATACGATTGGTATTCCTCCTGTATTACACCGCCTTCCTGGGTTATGGGGTGGTTCCTATTGAACCCGGTGGCAAGGATCTGCTCCTTGGTGGCATTGGGCATAAGGTCGCCCGCCAGTTGCACGCTCAAAAACTCATCGTAAGGCATATTGTTGTTAAAGGCATGGATCACCCAATCGCGCCAAGGCCACATACTCCTATAACTATCGTCCTGGTAGCCATGGGAATCCGCATATCTGGCAACATCGAGCCATACCTGCGTCATCCGCTCCCCATAGCTGGGGGAGTCCAAAAATTCATCTATGGCCCGCTCCAGAACATCCGCAGAGGTATTGTTGAGAAATCGATCCACCTGATCGGCATTGGGGGGAAGGCCCGTAAGGTCCAGGCTCATTCTCCTGACCAGTGTATGTTCCTCCGCTTTTGCCGAAGGGACCAGATTGTTCTCCTCCAATTTCTCCGAAATAAAGGCATCTATTTCGTTTTGGATCCAATCCGTCAATTCAGTTTTTGGCAGTTCAGCTTTTTTAGGAGGTATAAAGGCCCAGTGCTTGGCAAACTTGGCACCCTGCTCTATCCATTTTCGCAATAGCTTCTTTTCATAGGAATTCAATGCCAATTGTGAATCCGGTGGGGGCATAAGCTTTTTGGGGTCATCGGAGACCACGTGTTGGTACAATAGACTATTACCCGGTTTACCCGATACTATGGTATATTTTCCCGGATTCTCCGGCAATTCCGAAAATGCAGCCTCTTCCAGGTCCAGGCGTAGACCGGCCTTCCGCTTATTGGCGTCCGGGCCATGGCACGTATAGCAATTATCAGAAAGTATAGGCTTTATGTGGAAATTATAATCGACCACCTCCGGTAATTTCTGGTTAACATACCCATCTTGGGAAGATGTGAAAAACCCCGATTTAAATGCGAACAGCAAACCTAACAGGCCCAACAAAATTATTACTATACCTATTTTCTGTTTCATTAGGGAACTAAATTTTTATTTATTTGATTACTAGGAGGAAAGAACTGTATTACACCTTACACACCTACGATGGGATACTGCTCCTCAATATACATATATGATATTATTTATACTAAAAATAGAAACATATTTTAATTAAAAGACCTAGACTAAGCTCATTTAACTTTAACCTGGACCAAATACCTATAATATCCCCTAGGCTTCCGGACTATCAATACTTTTACATTCCCATTATTATGTCGGGACGATTTTGTTTTTCTGCAAATCTTGCCACCTCATCTTCAGTTATTGCCGTTCCCCAGACATACACACGCTTCAAACCCTTCATTTTTAAAAAGTTATCCAAACTGGATGCCGTAATTTTGGTTTGATATAGATTAAGTCCAGTTATACTTTGGATTCCGATAATTTCAGCAATACCCTTGTCTGTGATCGGATTTTTTTCCAGCTCCACTTTTTGAAGGTTTACAAATTGACCGATGGTCTTTAAATGTCTATCCTGCACATCGTTGTCCTTGAGGGAAAGCCAAATAATATTGTCCTTCATCGGAAGTAACATTTCCAGCTTCCCATCCAAGTCATCGCTATTCGAGGAATTAATAAAATTTGGGGGCAATACAACTTCATACAAACCCGATTCAAATATTAATTCCCGAACCTTAAATCCGGCACTCACAATATTTCCAATTACTTCCTCTTTCACTAGGCCCACCTTGGGCAAGGGGATTCCACTTTTGCCGGTCACATCTTCCAAACCTAACATAGTGGAAGCAATACTTGTTATTTCCTCAGGGGTTTCCAAATCGGCCAGCTTTACCCTGAAATCGGCATTGGCATTATCTATCCAAAAGGTCAATATTGATTTCTCTTCCCCAGTAAGAGGGGTCTTTCCTTCCGGAGGCATAAAATCCTCATCGTGTGGATCCAACATAATGCGTCTTATCATCTCGGATTTGGCAACATTACCTGCAATAAAAGCCTCCCCGTTTTTACCTCCCTTTTTTATGGCAATGGTATCCTGAAATGAGAGTCCTCCCTTTTTCTTACTGGAATTATGGCAACTGGTACACTTTGATTCAAGGATAGGATTTACCAAATAGTCATATACGGCAGCCTCCTCTAATTGGGCAATAGGTGGTAGAACAACCTTTTCCGATCTCCCGAAAGGTGCGTATTTTATCAAATAATCGCTTCCATGGGTTAAATTCCCTCCATAGTGACCCGTAACGCTCACCAAAACCACCACTAAGGTAAGGGCAACCATGTTGGGTTTTAGACCGTTTAATTGTGCTATCCTAAGCTTGCCGGAACGTATGCCCCAAGCAAAAAAAGTAATCAAGGTTGTCGCTAGCCCAAACCAAAAATGGGTATCCAACGTGCTTTCGTCATAGTCTCCGCTCAATGAAAGCATATATCCCAGTACACTGGCCACCAAGGCGCTTATACCACCACCCAACAAAGCCAAATCAATGGCCATGTACAGTTGGGGATTCTTATTCCAGCGCCCGTATAATTCCAGAACAATCGCAAAGAATAAAAAACCTATGGGCAAATGCACCACAAGTGGGTGAAATCTACCTAAAAACAATACAAAATCGGGCACACTACTATCCATTCCTAACTTTTAATACCACTTATAACTTATAACCTAAATAATCCCCATGCTTTAAGTAAGAATATCTTTCACCACATCTCCATGCACATCGGTTAGTCTAAACCGCCTACCCTGATGTTTATATGTCAACCTCTCGTGATCTATCCCAAAAAGATGTAATAAAGTAGCTTGAAAATCGTGGGTGTGTACTGGATCCTTAATAATATTATATCCAAAATCGTCTGTTTCACCGTAAGTAAATCCTGGTTTCACCCCTGCCCCTGCCATGAACATGGTAAAAGCTTTCGGGTGATGGTCCCTACCGTAGTTGGTATTGGTCAACTGGCCTTGCGAATAGACCGTGCGTCCAAACTCTCCACCCCACACCACCAAGGTGTCCTCCAACATGCCCCTTTGTTTCAAATCTTTTATCAAGGCCGCAGTTCCCTGATCGGTGTTCTTGCTTTGATATTTTACACCCCCAGGACAATTGCCATGTTGATCCCAGCCCTGATGGTACAATTGTACAAATTTCACATCCTTCTCCAAAAGTTTACGGGCCATTAAACAATTTGCCGCATATGTTCCCGGGTTTCTACTATCTGGCCCATACAGGTCAAAAATATAGTCTGGTTCATCAGAAGTATCCGTAACTTCTGGAACGGAAGTCTGCATTCTATAGGCCATTTCGTACTGTGCTATTCGCGCATTAATTTCTGGATCCCCGTAGGCATCATAAGCTATCCCATTCAATTTTTTTAAATAATCCAACATCTGTCTACGATCATCACCGTCATAATTTTCGGGATCCCCCAAATAAAGCACCGGGTCTTTTCCGGAACGGAACTGCACCCCTTGATGCTCCGTTGGCAAAAAGCCATTGCCCCATAAACGGGAATACAAGGGTTGCCCTGAACCGTTTTTTGAGACTAAGGAAATAAAGGTTGGTAAATTATTATTGTCGGATCCCAGTCCGTAACTGATCCAAGATCCTATGGAGGGTCTTCCCGGCTGTTGACTCCCAGTTTGAAAAAAGGTTATGGCCGGATCATGGTTAATAGCATCGGTATGCATTCCTTTTATAAAACATAGATCATCCACCACCTCTGATAAATAGGGCATAGCATCACTGACCCAAGCCCTGGATTCCCCATACTGCTTAAAATTTAAGGTGGACGCAGCAATGGGAAAAGCCGTTTGATCCGCACTCATCCCCGTAAGACGCTGACCCGCCCTAATTGAATCCGGTAAATCCTGACCGAACATATCCTTAAGCTTTGGTTTATAATCGAACAGATCCAATTGTGAGGGCCCACCGCTTTGAAACAGATACACAATACGTTTGGCCTTGGGCAAATGATGTGGCAGTCCCAATTTATTTCTAGTGAAAGAACCTATGGAATTACTTGGATTTGCGACGGGGTTAACAGCACTCCAAACCTTTTCTGTATTCAATAAAGAACTAAGCGCAATAGCCCCGATCCCCAGGGAAGTCTTTTTAAAGAACTCCCTCCTATCCAATTGTCTTTCAATGCTCTGAAGATCCCGATTGTTAGACCTTAGTTTATTATGATGATCGCACATATCCTCCCGATTAATTATACTATTCTTTAACTTATTATCTTTTGGTAATACAGGCATCCCCATTCATAATGGTATTGGCCACCACCGCATTGGCAGCTACCATTGCCTTATCGTCCCCGTCCCCCAATTTAAATTCCCCTGTATTTAGCCATCCCTTTGTTCTTTCCAGGTTGGTCGCGAATTTTTTGCATTCCTTCTCTTGGAGCTCAACCAATAATTGCAGTTCATTGTCTTTTATTTTACGCCCAGTAAGCTGTCTAAAGACCTTGGAAACACCCAATTTTAAATTTTCCGCATCGCTAATGTGCTTGCCCAAAACCCTGGATGCCTCAATATAAGTGGGATCATTTAGCAACACCAAAGCTTGTAGGGGCGTATTGGTTTCCTGTCTCCTAATGGTGCATACATCACGTGCGGGAGCATCGAAAGTAGCCAAGGTAGGATGTGGCACGGAACGCTTCCAAATGGTATACATACTTCTTCGGTACAATTTATCCCCGGTATCCTGCCTATAGGTAGCGTTGTTTACCCGCCATAACCCTTCTGGTTGGTATGGACTTACACTTTCCCCTCCAATGCTTTTGTTCAACAATCCCGAACTGGCCAAAGCATTATCGCGCAGCATCTCCCCGGAGAGCCTCTTAGAAGGTCCTCTTGCCAAAAGTCTATTGTCCATATCCATTTCCATCAATTCCCCACTTACCATAGAAGATTGCCGATAGGTATGAGACATCACTATCAACTTCTGAATAGCCTTCACATCCCATCCTGAATCCCTAAACTCCAATGCCAGCCAATCCAGTAATTCGGGGTGACTCGGCATTTCACCCTGATTCCCAAAATCCTCCGAAGTCTTCACCAAGCCATTGCCAAAGTAGTGTTGCCAAAACCTGTTGACCGCCACTCTGGCCGTAAGTGGATGGTCCTCATGAAATAACCACTGCGCAAATCCCAATCGGTTTTTTGGGTATCCTTCCTGCATAGGCAGAATGGCTTCAGGGGTATTGGGAACCACTTCTTCCCCCCTGGCGTTATACACTCCTCGATCCAGTATATAGGACGGTACCGGTTCAGGGGTCTCCTCCATGACCATTACCTCCTTTACTTTTTCAACACTATCCACATAATTCTTGCGCAGTTCGTCCAATTTTCGGCCTTGCAATTGGGTTGCCACAGAGACCACTTTTAAATAGTGTTCCTGTAATAATTTTTTATCCCTGGACCCAATACTACCTGCCTCCTTTTTAATCAGTTCATTTAATTGGGGACTACCTGCCAATTGCATTACCTCAAGGGAAGACAGGTCCCTTTTATAAACCTTTATTTCATCGACCACGGCACCCTTTATCCCTTTCCCCCTTAATCGGGCTCCCAATTGCAACCCTGGTTCATTATTATTTCTAAAAAGAATGTCCTTATATAAATTATCGGTTTTCACCAGGGTCTCCATTTCCTTGCCATTAACAAATAGCTTGTATCCGTCTGCCTTACTAGACCCGTCGTAGGTAATGGCAAAATGAACCCATTGGTCCCTTGGAAATGGTTCTGCGGCAATTTCCACAATGGCATTGTTCGGGGCAGTATGGGCCATCATCAGTTCCAACTTATTGTCCACAATCTTAAGATGATATCCACGCCAATTGTACAAAATAGCGCCATCGCCTTTGTGAAAAATATTTCCGTTCTCAATATTTGAGGGTATATTGGCCCATAGACTTATACTAAAGGCATCATTTCTTCCAAAAACACCCGTTTTTCTTAAATCCAACCACGTATCTCCATCAAAAAGAACCCCTTTACCTTGTTTTCCGCTCGAAAGATTTATTTTTTGCCCTTCGGTGCCCTCCCGTTTCATAGTTCCCTTTTGATATGGATCGATAACATTGCGCAAACTTTGATCATTGAGATCAAAATAGGCCGTCAATCCTCTCGAAGCGACTTTGGCCCCAATGGATTTATATTGTTTCTCGGATAACCATTTATCAAAATTTACAGCAACCTCCCGCTGTTCCACTTTCTTTATTTCCACCTCCGTCTCCTGAATAAGCTGCTTCATATAGGAAAGTACCTTTTCCTCCTCTTCGGTGGTCAACATTAAGGTGGGTACCGGGGTGGCATCATTCCATGAAATTTGCCCCGACTCGTTCACATTATTAAAAAAACTGGTAAGTTCATAAAAATTCTTATGGGATATGGGATCGTATTTATGATCGTGACATCTGGCACAGGCCACGGTAAGCCCCATAAAAGCCTGTCCAACTGTACTGGCCCTATCCACCGCATATTCCACCAAAAACTCTTCATTTACAATACCACCCTCCATGTTTTGTGGATGAACACGGTTAAAAGCTGTGGCCAATATTGATTCCCGAGTGGGATTTTCAATTAGATCCCCTGCCAGTTGCCATGTTAAAAACTGCTCATAGGACATGTTTTTATTAAAGGCATCTATCACCCAATCCCGCCAAGGCGACATGTCCCGATAACGGTCTACACTGTATCCGTGTGTATCCGCAAAACGGGCCAAATCCATCCAATCCAAGGCCATTTGTTCACCGTAATGGGGAGAGTCCAACAATTTATCAACCTCTTTTTCATATGCTTCGGAAGAAGGGTCCTCCAAAAAGGAATCCATATCCTGCAAAGTTGGTGGCAAGCCTGTTAAATCCAGATACAATCTCCTCAACAATAATTCATTATCGGCCTTAGGGGAGAACTGCAATTTATCCTGTTCCAAGCGGGCCAACACAAAATTATCAATAGCATTTTCTACCATGTCCCTGCCCTTAACTTCCGGTACAGGGTATTTTTTTGGTTTAATAAAGGCCCAGTGATCTTTATATTCGGCACCTTGTTCAATCCATTTTATTAAAACGGCCTTTTCATGGTCGGACAAGCTCAGGTGGGAATCAGGTTCCGGCATTACATAGTTGGGGTCGTCCGATAAAATTCTGTGAAACACCTCACTTTTTCTTAAACTCCCTGGTGTTAAGGCAAACTTTCCCGGGGATTCCTTTAGCTCCCTATAAGCTGCTTCAGGGGTATGCAACTGAAGGTCGGCCTTTATTTTTGCTTTGTCCGGGCCATGACATATAAAGCATTTATCAGAAAGAATAGGCTTTACGTGCAGATTAAAATCTATATCCTTTGGTAATCTATCATATTCCAGTGATACCAATTCGGGCAATTCGGGGCCGCCACAGGATATAACCGATAAAACCCAAACATAAACTAAAATATTCCTAATAATTGCCATATACCATCATACTATTAGCACTTTTTCAAAGATAAAATTTAAGGATTCATTTTTCACATCCAAATCAGTTCAAGTCTTGCACATTTCCGACATTGTTATTTCAACAATATATAATTTATCCTACATTTTGTACTAAATTAGGTGTTTAAATATCCATTTAAAACCATTACTCCAAATCCGACAAAATATTAATCATGTCCAAAATACTTCAATCTCTAAAGTTGTCATTATTAAACGTAGGCTATGCCAAACTGGACCCTCTATGGGACTATGATGATGTTATTAGCCCATTTATCAGACTCTATTATATTACCAAAGGAGAAGCCATGATATATCACAGTAATGAAGCCATTGAATTGAAGCCTGGCCACAT
Source organism: Arenibacter flavimaris (assembly GCF_030291335.1). Lineage (NCBI taxonomy): Bacteria > Pseudomonadati > Bacteroidota > Flavobacteriia > Flavobacteriales > Flavobacteriaceae > Arenibacter > Arenibacter flavimaris. Next base: position 11,614 of record NZ_JASWIM010000034.1, on the reverse strand, counting down.
ATATCTAATACCGAGTTATACTTTTGGCAGGTATAAATGCGATGTATATCATGAACAATATTACATATGCTGTTTGGAAGAATTAAAAAGTGGATATTCCATTTTCAATTTTGGTAGTTTTGATTACGACTTGGAGGCAAACCCCATGGACCTATATTACTTTAAGCGATTGTTGGAAATAAATCCTAATAGGCAATTGGAAAATTACAACCCAAAAGTATATGATAACAGACCTACCCTAATGGACTTTGAAAAGAAGAATGAAGAATTAAGTCCTTCGGAATTCATGGAAACCCATGCCATTTTAGAGATCTTGCTATCCAGATTCATAAAGGATACCAACTCCTTGTCCGTAAAGAACAATGTAAAAAAGGAATTTGGTATGGTTCTTAACTATATCCATGAGAATCTCCACGAAAGTTTAACAGTGAGCCAGTTGGCCGAGTTTTGTCATTTAAACACCGATTATTTCTCTAGGATCTTCAATGAAAATTTTGGGATGCGGCCCAATAAATACATTCAATCCAAGCGAATTGAAAGGGCGCAATTGTTGTTGCTTTCCACCAACAATTCCCTGAAGCAAATTGCGGAAAAGGTCGGATTGGAGAACCTGTCCTATTTTACGAGAATATTTAAAAGCCATACTGGAAAGACCCCTGGAAGTTTTCGGGAAGAACAGTCAAAGAAATAACGCCCCAACAATTATTGATATTTAAACCAAACCCCTTAACTATCCGAACGGGCAATTTAACGTTGCCCTAGCCCTTGGCAAATACCAGATCAAAATCGATAGTGACATTATCCCCCACTATAATCTGGCCAAACATTGCCGTAGGAGGTTCCATATTAAAATCCTGTAACTTTATCTCCTTACTTCCCTTAAAAATATAATTCACACCTTCTTCCTTTAATTCGGAAGCAATTGTGACAGCTTTTTCAACACCAGCTATATTGAGCACCCCATGAATCTCATAAGCATTTTCCGATTCGGAATTTTTCTTGATTTCTTGAAATTTAAAGGATACTTCAGGATGCTCCTCCATCTTTAAGGCGGCATGCATCTTTTTATCCATGGCCGCCCCACGTTCACTTTTTATTTCGGATACCCCAACTTGCAACGACAAATTCTTTACAGTACCATCCTTCATTTTCATGGACCCCTGCAGTGAATTGGCCGTCACAGTCCAGTCATGAATGGTAGACGAACCATTGATTTTGAGGACACTTTCTTTTGACAACGTATATGATTCTTGGGCATATCCGGTAAAAACCAGCAATGACAATAATATGAACAGTATATTTTTCATCTTTTTAATTTAATGATTGGTTTACAATAGGGGTTCCCTTGGTAGTTCTACTCGTCCAACACAGTTTGCCAAAATTGTTTTTGTTCCTCTTTTGAGGGTTGAACTTTTGGACTCACCAATCTAAATCCAATAAAATTGGAATCGGTGTTCCACCAAAAACTTTTTGGAATCTGTGGATCCCTCTTTTGCAATTTTAAGCTGGATGCCATCCTAGCGGACGACCTAAGTGCCTTTGCATCATCGTCCCAAGACCCACCTTTGTATACCCTGGGATGGATTACGGTAGGTTTTACCCAAGGGTTCTTGGATTCGGTAATGGCCAAAGCATTTTCCTTGTATTCATCCAAGGTCCATTCCGAGACATTTCCGTGCATATCATACAAACCCCAAGGGTTGGGCAGTTTGCTTCCCATCTTGGCGTACTGGTTATTGGAGTTTTTATAATACACGGCATATTCATCAATTTTGGAAATATCATCCCCAAAGGAATAGGCCGTATTGGTTCCGGCCTTGGCTGCATATTCCCATTCGGCTTCCGTTGGCAATCTATAGAATCTTCCCGTAACGGTACTTAACCACTTGCAGAACACCAATGCCGAATAGGCTGACATACTTATTGCAGGATACCCAACCTTTCCCATACCATAGGAAGGATCCTCATATGGAGGACTGGGCCGTGTAATGGCATCTATGCCATTTAGCCTATCTGCTTCCAAACTCTCGAACAAATTCTTGTTCTGCTTGAAGAACAACTCAAAAACCTCCCAGCCCAGTTCATATTTTCCCATGTAAAAGGCATCCAGTTCAACAGTTTTCATAGGACCTTCATCTGCCTTTCTGTTCACTTGGTTCTCCGGACTTCCCATTTTGAATGTCCCCTCAGGAATCAATACCATGTCAAAAGAAATATCGGTAGCCGGAATTTTCTCCGTAATCACTTCTGAAACCTGAATTTTATTATCCGAGGAGGCCGTAACCGCCTGTCCCGATTTACAGGACTGCAAGGAAATCAGTAATAAACTCAATGCGAGAAAATTGAAAAGTGGTAGATTGGATAATCTAGGAGCTATACTTAGCATTTTAAATATTTAGTTTAGGTTGAAGGGCTAAAAATATTACATTTTTTCTAAAGAGCCATCCCTATCTTGCAATATACATCCAAAACTCAAAATTTCTAAGGTTACAACTCATAAAACACCTTTTAATTTTTGTATTATTGAATATCAAAAAAACTACACTACCATGAAAATAAAAAGCATATCACTCATACTACTATTCCTGACATACAGTAGTCTTTCCTTTGGGCAATTACAAAAGGTAGCCTCCGTAGAGGGAATAACGGAATACAAAATGGATAACGGGCTTAAAGTATTGTTATTTCCCGATAATTCCTCTCAGACCATTACCGTTAATATTACCTATCTGGTAGGCTCCAGACATGAAGGTTATGGGGAAAAAGGCATGGCCCACCTTTTGGAGCACATGGTTTTTAAAGGCACTCCCAACCATCCTGATATCCCCAAAGAATTAAGCTCACATGGAGCCCGTCCCAATGGAACCACCTGGTACGACAGGACCAACTACTTTGAAACCTTTAATGCCACTGATGAAAATCTGGATTGGTCCTTGGACCTAGAGGCAGATCGTATGGTGAATTCATATATTGCCAAAAAAGATTTGGAATCGGAATTCAGTGTGGTACGGAATGAATTTGAAAGTGGTGAAAACGACCCTTCAAGGGTTCTAATGCAGAACGTCATCAATGCCGGTTATATATGGCACAACTATGGCAACAGCACTATTGGGAATAGATCGGACATAGAACGTGTCCCTATAGAAAACCTACAGGCATTTTATAAAAAATTCTACCGCCCGGACAATGCAGTTTTAATGGTTACCGGAAAATTTGACGAAGCCAAAACACTTGACTTGATCCAAAAAAAGTTTGGTAAAATTGTGAAGCCCTCTACCCCACTAAGGGAATCCTATACCGAAGAGCCGGCACAGGATGGGGAAAAAACGGTTCAACTAAACCGTGTTGGCGATCTACAAATAGTTTCCGCCATGTACCATACCCCAGCAGGTTCACATGAGGATTATGCTGCCGTTTCCATCATAGAAAACATCCTTACCGATGAGCCTTCCGGAAGGCTCTACAAAGCTTTGATCGAGGCCAAGAAAGCCTCTTCGCTTTGGTCTTTTTCCCCATTCACCAAAGAACCCGGATTTTTGTATATCAACGTAGATGTGCCTTCGGACAAAAATGCGGACGAAGTGGAAAAAGTACTAAAGGAAACATTGGATGCGGTAAAAACCACACCTATCACCCAGGAGGAATTGGATCGTGCCAAAGCCAATCTTTTAAAACGAACCGATCAAATCTTTAGGAATTCTTCGTATTTGGGAACTTATATGAGCGAATTTATCGGTGGAGGCGATTGGCGTTTAGCATTTATACAACGGGATAGAATTGAAAACGCCAGTCTTGAAGCAGTAAATGAAGTGGCCAAAAAATACCTAATTACCACCAATAGAACCATAGGCAGATTCAATCCTACCAAAAAACCTGAAAGAGTAGAGATTGAGCACACCCAAAATCTCGACGCCCTTGTATCGGACTACAAAGGTAAAGAAGATATGGGTACGGGTGAGGCCTTTGATGTTTCCTATGATGCCATTCAATCCAGATTGGACCAGGGCCAACTTTCCAACGGAATTGCATATGGTATTATTAAAAAGAATAATCGGGGCAAAACCGTTAGGCTTAGTTTCAGTATAAGAAATGGTAACGAGGAATCCCTTAAAAACAAAGGGGTTGTACCTTCATTTACCGCAAGTATGCTGAACAAAGGTACCCGCTCCAAATCCAGACAACAGATAGAGGATGAACTGAGCAAATTAAAATCTTCGGTGTCCTTCAGGGCCAGTAACGGGAATGTCTATGCCAATGTAGTTTCTACAGAAGATAACCTTATGGCCACATTGGCCTTGATGTCGGAAATGCTCAAAACCCCATCCTTCGAAGCTGCAGAATTGGAAAAATTAAAAACCGAGTCTTTGGCCTATTTGGAAAGCAATAAGACGGAACCTCAATTTTTGGCCTCCAAAAGATTATCCCAGATAAACAACACCTTTCCCAAAGGGCATCCCCTATACGCCATGTCGGTTGAAGAAGAGGAAGCGGCTATTAGGGCAATCAACATAGAAGATATTAAAAAGTTCCACAAGGCGTTTTACGGTTTGGGCAAGTCCATTCTGGTTGGTATAGGGGATATGCAACCAGAACAACTAAAAACCTACATGGAAAAAGAGTTTGCCAACTTCAAGAGCAAAAATACTTACGCCAGAATAGAGGATCCATTTACTGATTCCCAAAAAGTAAATGAAGACATACTTACCCCTGACAAAAAAAATGCCATGACCCTTGGAAACCTTAAGGTTAAAATTAGCCAGGACGATGAAGATTATGCTGCCTTAAATATGGCGGTTACCATCCTGGGCGGCGGTTTTCTAAATTCGAGGATAGCGGATAGGCTACGTCAGAAAGACGGTGTTAGCTATGGTGCCGGTGCTGGATTCCAAGCCGATTCCAATGTGGACGACCAAAACTCATCCATGTACCTATACGCCATATACGCCCCGGAGAACTATGAAAAGGTGCAATTAGGGTTTAAAGAGGAATTGGATAGATTCATTAAAGATGGCATTACAGAGGAAGAATTGAAGAATGCCGTAAATGGCTGGGTGCAGGAGGAAAATGTTTCCAGGGCCAAGGATGCGGAACTGGCCAATCTATTAAACAACAACATTTATTACGATCGCACTATGGAATTCCAAAAAAACCTGGAAGAAAAAGTGAAGAATTTAACCATAAGCGATATCAACAATGCCATTCATAAATACATTAAACCCTTCGAGAATTGGACGGTAATAAATGCAGGGGATTATAAGAAATAAAAGGTATTAAACCTCAGGGCCTGTCTGCCGACAAAGGCAGGCCCTGAACCCTAGGGTAGAGGTATTGAACCTGGATCCCGCCGAAAAAGGCGGGATTAGTTCCACTCGCAATTTTAATTGCGTCTTACCGACTTCTCAAAATTGAGTTTCACTAATAAATTTAGACTCTAATACGGGCCTCAAAAAAGACAGTTTAAATTATCGTATTTAGGCTGTCTTTTTTATGGGGACATAAGTGCTCCAAACATATTATTGTCCAATATCCAGAGCCTCAAAAGAAAGTAGCTCCCCTTCACTAAAAACCGGGGTTACGGATATAGGATTACAACAAACCTCACAATCTTCCACATAGGTCTGCCGGGAAACGGATGGATCCAATAACATAGATATCCCTTCCCAACAATAGGGACATTGAAAGAAGTGTTCGTACATGGATCAAACGTTTAATTAGCTCAACTAAGTAGCTGTATAAGTCTGCTTTCTTCCTATTGAACGGAATATAAAAATCTTAAAACTCCACCGACAACAACTGCCCTGTTAATTGCAAGAGTTGTAATTCCGCCAACTTGGCATCGTATTTTGCCAAATTTTTATTGGTCTGTGCATTGAGCAAGTTTATTTGGGCCTGCCTGAACTCTATGGATGTTATACGTCCTAATTGAAATTGTTCCTTGGAGCGTTCAAAATTATTTCGATTGGTCACAACATTCTGTTCCTGGATTTTAAAAATCTGCAATCTGTTTTCATAGATTTCCAAGGCATTCAAAATATCCCTATCCACTTCAAGCATTACTTGCTCCTTGAATATTTCCTGATTCTCATAGGCTATCTTGGCATTTTTCAACCTTACGGTTGTTCCTCCCCCGTCAAATAAATTCCATGTAAGGTTGGCTCCTAAAGCCAAATTTAAACTATTCCTATTGCTTCCTGGTATAATCTGACCAGGGAGAAATGAAGTTGCAGCACTTTGGTTCAAATTCCAACCGTAGCTACCGCTTAATCCCACTGAGGGCAAATAGCCCGATCTGTTCACCTTAATATCATACTCGTTGATGGTCAAGTTGCGTTCTGTCTGAAGTATGGATACATTGTTTTCTTTGAACTGGGCAATGTAGTCCTCCAACTCCAATTTAGGAATAAAACTTACCAAGGTATCCACTACGAATGTTTCATTGAGATTTTGATTGAGTACCACATTCAAATCCCTTTTTGTATTGGCCAAACTCTGTTTCACGTTCATTAAACTAATACTATCATTGGTAACATCCACTTGCGCATTAAGGATGTCCAATTTGGTATTCTGTCCGTATTCAAAAGAATATTCCGCTCTTTTGATCCTGTCTTTGGAAATTTCAAGAGCCTGTCTCAAAACATTCTCATTTTCGGTCAACCTAGCAATCTCATAATACACACTAAATAATTGTAGAATCGTATTTTCTATGGTTTCCCTTGCTTGCAGCTCTGTCAGTTGATACTGCTCTTTTAATCTTTTAAAATTATAGAGCCTGCCCATTCCATCGAACAAGGTATAGTTTAAACTAAGAGCGGCATTATAGGCTTGGGATTCCGCATCATTTATCTCCAAATCAGCCCTTGGGCTACCACTGGATTCAAATTGGCCCGGATACTCGGTATTGCTATTCAGTTCGTTGTAGGTAGCACCAGCTGTACCTGTGAGTCTGGGCAAGTAACCTGAATTGAGGATACTCGAATTATTATCTGCAATTGCCACCTGGTTCTTGGCCACCTTAATACCAAAATTGTTTTCCAGAGCCATTGATATGGCAGCCTCCTTAGACAATAAGCCCTCTTGGGCACTGACAACTCCGTAAAAACCGATTAGCAGGCCTGTAATAATATATTTATACCCCATTTACTTATTTGTCTTCCAATTTGTTAGATATTACGGTTTCATCTTCCATAGCTGTTGATATTACCCGAGAATGACCATTTTGCTCATATTTTTCGAAACTTTGCATATGACTTTCTTCCTTTTGTTCCTTTATGGCCCGTTCTACCTCCTCCTTCGTCACTTTTTCCCCCGTAATCAGCCATTTGGAACCTACCTTAACTTTATTGCTAAAAGCTAGGAACAAAGGCAACATCAATAATGTCAATACGGTTGCATACCCAATGCCATAGGCAATGGATATGGCCATTGGCTTCAAAAATTGTGCTTGTCTACTTTTTTCCAAAAGCAAGGGTGCCAAACCGGCAATGGTCGTTATAGAAGTTAAAAATATAGCTCTAAACCTAGATTTACCAGCTTCATAAATGGCATCATCAAATTTCATCCCTTCCCTAAGATTGCCATTAAATTTTCCAATAAGCACCAAGCCATCGTTTACCATTATTCCTATCAAGGCTATAATTCCCAGCATGGACAAAACATTAATGGGGAAATCATGGATCCAATGTCCCCAGGCAACTGCAGTGATACTAAAGGGCACCAAAACAATCAACATAAGGGGCTGACTAAAACTCCTGAAGGTAAAGGCTATGGTAATATAGATCAAGAGCAAAACGGATAGGCCAACAAATTTTAAAGACCCAAAAAGCTTAGCGGTCTCCCTGTTCTGACCTTCATAGGATGCTGTTACAGTGGGATATCTAGAATGTATATCCGGCATGATAACGGTCCTTATTTCGTTCATAATATCGGTGGCACTAGTGGTCTTATCATCTTTAATATCCGCAGAAACCTGAATTTCGCGCTGACCCTCCAAATGATTAATGGCAACATCCCCCCTAACTATTACGTAACTGGCAATTTCCTTTAACGGAACCTTACTTCCATTGGGAGTACTGATTCTCATATTATCCAAATCATTGATGGATGACCTATCGGAACGGTCGTAACGAACCCATACGCGAATTTCATCCTGCCCACGTTGAAAGCGTTGCGCTTGGGCTCCAAAAAATCCGGCCCGTACCTGATTCATAACACTTCTCAAGTCTAACCCCATCAGATAGGCATTCTCCTTCAGCTCCAATCTTATTTCCTTTATTCCAGCCGGATCATTGTCCGCCACATCCTTCAAAAGGGCATTATTTTGCAAGATTTCCTTAAGCTCTTTTTTCGCCTCTTTCAATTCCCCTATATTATTGCCCAATAGGGAAACCGAGACGGGGCTGCCCCCAAAATTGCCGCCAGAACCATATATCAGACTTTCAACTCCAATAACCGGACCTACCAATTCCTGTAATCTATTGGTAATCAAGTCCGACCTAATCGCGTCCGGTCTTTCTTCCCCTGGCAAGAGATTAATATCCAAAGAGGCGGTGGAGGAGCCAGGCCCCACCTTCCGGATCATGTTTTCAAAAAGCTTTTTACCACTGCCCTTTAAGTACTTTTCCGTTAGCTCTTGGTCCACGATTTTGGCCTTTTCCTCAATTAAGCTAATAATGGAATCGGTTACCCTTTCATGTGTCCCGTTAGGCATTAACAAGTCTACGGAAACTCGGTCACTTGCCACCCGTGGAAAAAATGAAGTTCTTATAATACCACCCCCAATGGAACCAAAGCTTAAAAATAGCAACATTACGAAAATAGAGAACATCAATATTTTGTAGCGAAGGGAAAAACGCAGTACTGGACCATATAATTTATCCCGCATCCATACCATAAGGCTATCGCCCCATTCATTGATAACCCTCAATTTTGCAAATACCTTGGCTATTCCTTCTTTAGGTTTGTTATCCAAAGGCTGAAGGGCTTTGGAATGGGCCAAATGCGCAGGTAAAATTATTAAAGCCTCAACCAAGGACACCACCAAGGTTAAAATTACAATTACCGAGACCTCCCCAAAAAATTCGCCTATCCTACTATCCAAGAACAGGAAAATGGAAAAAGCCAAAATCGTGGTTATGATAGCTGAGATTATTGGAGGCAACACCTCCATAACACCATCTACCGCAGCCTGAATGGGGGGTTTGCCTTTTTCGTAATTCTGATAAATATTTTCGGCTATTACAATACCATCATCCACCAAGATCCCAATAACGATAATCATTCCAAAAAGCGACAAAACATTGATGGTTACATCGAAAAAACCGGCAAAGACGAACATTCCCAAAAAAGCCACCGGTAAGCCGAAGGCCACCCAAAATGCCAACCTCGTATTTAGAAACAGTGAAAGAAAGATTAGCACCAGTATCATCCCCATTATGGCATTCTCTGTCAACAATTGGGTTCGTTGCGTAAGTGTTATGGACTGATCACTTATTACGCTCAACTTTACATTGTTATGCTTTTGATTATACTGCTCTATATAATCCTTTACCTTTTCCGATGAGGTTATTAAATCCTCTGTATTGGTACTGGTAATAGCTATATTCACTGCTAGATTCCCATTAAAGTAGGTAGCATTGGGCGTTTCGGAAAACCGATCCCTAATAACCGCTACATCCTTTAGGCGCACTGTTTGCCCTGACGCATTGGCCCTGACGATCACATTGGACAATTCATTGCCATAATAGGACCTATTGTTGGCCCTAATAAGGAATTCCTCTGCGTTGGTCTTAATATTGCCCCCAGTAACCAGGATATTTGCATTGGATACGGCCTGCGCTACCTCGTCAAATGAAACATTATAGGCCAAAAGACTATTTTCATTTACGGCAATCTCTATTTCTTCTGCAGGATATCCGGTAATATTGATTTGGGAGATACCTTCCATGGCCCTGATATCATTCTCTACCTGCCTGCCAATTTGTTTTAAGGCGGACAAACTAATATCCTCACCACTGATGGCGAAACTAATGGTTTGCCTCACCGTCTCCAGTTTGGAAACCACCAAGGGCTCCATACCCGTTGGAAATGAAGGCACCCTATCTACCGCATTTTTAACCTCAAGGAGCATAAAGTCTATATCCCTGCCCTTTTCAATTTCCACATTTATGACTCCACTATTTTCCCTTGAAGTGGAAGTAACCCTATCTACCCCCTCCAATCCTTTTAAATTATCTTCTATCTTGAGAACAATGCCCTCTTCCACTTCTTGGGGCGAAGCACCTGGATAGGTGACATTTATAGTAATATTTTTAGAATCTGTTAAAGGAAAAAATGAAGATTTTAACGATAATGCCCCAACAATACCGAAAATGAGGAAAGCCAAAATTATTACATTAACGGCTACATGGTACTTAATAAAATAGGCTATAATATTCCTCATAGGTCCTGATCGTTGGTTTCTTGGTCCTTAAATACTTTTACCAACATACCGGAATAGGCACCCATTACAGGTTTGGATAGGATTGTTATTCCGTCTGGCACATCTTTTAAAACTACGCTGTTATCCGAAAAATAAACCGGTTTCACCGGTATCAAATCCAATACGGAGTCCCGTACCACAAATATCTCTTCGGTTTCCAGCAATAAACTCCTATCTATTTCAATGGCATTTGGCTCTTCCTTGGCCTTAAGGTGGGCCTCTAGGTACATCCCTTCCTTAAGGTCCGGGTCCTTCACCTCTATAAAAGCCGTAATGGTCTGTGAAGCCAAATCTACCCGGCCATTTATCCTCGTGACTTTCCCTTGGTAGGTTAGGTTCCTATCAATACTTTTTAACTCCACCACTTCGCCAACACTCAGTAAATCGCTGTAAGTTTTACTAATGGCAACTTCGAGCTCATAATCATTGGTATTGATAAATTCCCCTAATTTTTGACCAGATCTGACCAGGGTACCCTCTGTGACCAATGCCTCGGTCAAAACCCCATTAAAAGGCGCTTCAATAGTATACTTGGCCAATCGCTGCTCCAAATTCTTTACAGTGTAATAATTGGTCAGAATTCCTCGTCCCGAAATAAAATATTTTTCCTTGTCCGAAGTCATTTCAGGAAGAGAAGGAACACTTTTGTCGATGTCAAAATTGGCCAAAAATGTTTGCCATTTATTAAATACCTCTGGATAGTCCAATCGAAGATCGGGCATTATAGAAGTGATTAAATTGTATAAATTACTTTTGGAAGATTGAACGTTGGCATAATATTCGGCAGCGTCAATTCTTATTAGTATTTCGCCTGCCCTATATTCCTGTCCTGGTTTAAATAATTTGTTCCCAGGCTTAAAAACACCTTGGACCTCAGCATAGAGTTCCACCCTTCTTTTAGCCACGAGATTTCCGTTTGCGGGAACAATAATTGGCACATTGCCATTCTTGACAGTTTCTACAATAACCGTTTTTACCACTTTTTCCGGCCGTGGTTTTGGAGTGGACTTGCTATTTAACGTGAGTTCGACTTAAGAAATGGGTGTTTTATATTGCAGGAAAAGCAGAAAATTGGTATATTTAAGTTATTGACATTCAAATATTTAACCAATTATCTGCTTATGATTTCTACCGATA